>NZ_JAUBQD010000016.1:17773-114502 GCF_036701085.1 Microcoleus sp. Pol7_A1 | reverse complement strand
TGCTTACTTAAATGGCTTAATTGGTAAGCGAAGAAATGTTTGAGTATAAATACTCATCGCAAAAGTGACACGCTCCCAAGAATCTCTCCTAAAATCCTCGACTCCTCGATTAAAGCAAGACGGAGTTAATGACTTTGCCAAATCTAATTATCGGGAAGCATTTAATTACTTTAAAAGGTCGTGGCATGAAGAAGAACGCAAAGATCCAGAAACTTTAATTTACATGAATAATGCCTTATTAAAGGCTAAAAAAGCAGATTATTACACCATTGCCATAATCGTTCCCGTTCGCACAAACGAACAAGGTAGAGCCGAACTCGACTTGCCTAAAGAAATCTTGCGGGGGGTTGCTCAAGCGCAAACGGAAGTTAATTTAAAATTATTCAATTCAGAGATCGATCGCAACCTAAACGGTTTAGACTTTCAAGAAAATCAAGCTATTAAAGGAAAAGGTTTACAAGTCATAATTGCTGACGATGCCAATCTAAAAGATGAGTCGATCGCCCGCGCTAATTCCCTAGTCAAACTGGGCGGTGTTTTGGGCGCGGTCGGTCACTACACTAACGCAATGACAGCCCATACAGTCGATATTTACAACCAAAATCATTTAGTATTAATTTCCCCCGGCAGTACGACGGAAGCAGCCACAGAAAAACCCCGAAAATTTTTCTTTAGGACTGTGCCTCGGACTAAAGTTAGTGTTGAAGTATTCGTGAAATATCTGATTGAAAAAAAAGGTCAAACCACAGCAGCGGGTTTCTACAGCACCAGCAGCGAATCCACTTCCTCTTTTTGGGAAGAATTCAGAAAACAGTTTAGAGAACGGGGAGGAAATATTGCAAAAATCACCGAATTCGATCTGTCAAAAAGCGATTTTAATGTTAAAAAAGCCATACAAGAAGTCAGGCAAACAGAGAAAACAACGATCGTTTTAAGTCCGAGTCACGGCCAGATCGCCATCAAGAATGCGATGGCACTTTTCCAAGCCAATCTAGACCGCAATTGGGTAGTCGGAACCGGGGGAATATACAGTCAAAACACCTTAGAAGCTGCTGCTAAGTTACCGTCTTTTGAGAAAATGGCGGTCGCAGTTTCTTGGCATCATTTAAACTCTCCCGACCGCAAATTCCTTGAGGATACTCGCAAGCTTTGGGAAGGAAATGTCAGTCACCGAACTGCATTAACCTACGATGCGACTAAGACGCTGATTCAAGCCATAGAAGAGCAGCAGCAACCCAGCCGCGAAGGGATGCAAAAAACTATTGCCAATCCAGATTTTAGCGTCACCGGAGCCACCGGAACAATTCAGTTTGACAAAACGGGCTCGCGCAAAAATTTTAGTCCGATATTAGTGCATATTGTCAAGTGTTCTCAGGAGCAGTTTGGCGTGACTTTTGTGCCGATAGAATTTCCGACAGCAGCGGCGGGTTTAAACTGCGATTGATCGTACTACTTCTACTTGGGAGGCCGGGGGAGGCGAAAACTCAGGGGACTGAGGATTTGATTGAGAGTTCGCAGTTGTTCAGCGGTGCCCAAACAAATCAGCATATCTCCTCCTTCGATCGCAGTTTCTCCAGTAGGCCCCACAATCAAAGTCCCGCCAGCGCGCCGCACCGCTAAAACCAAGGCCCCCGATTGCGATCGCAACTTGGCATTTCTCAAACTTTGCCCGACGTAGACACAAGTATTGGGATCGATCAAAAATTCCTCCATGTAAAAAGAACTATCGGTGCCCGTCAAAACAACATCTAAAAAATCCATAACTTGAGGCCGCAAAGCCGCCGCCGCCATCCGCTTTCCGCCGCTAATGTAGGGGGATACGACGGCATCGGCGCCACCCCGCTGCAACTTCTTTACGGCTTCTTCTGTGGTGGCGCGGGCGATCGCCCGCACCTTGAGATTCAGAGTTTTCGCCGACATGACAGTGTATAAATTCTCGGCATCCGAAGGCAAAGCTGCTACTATGCAAATTGCGCGATCGATCCCCACACTCAGCAAAATTTCGTCCAGAGTCGCGTCTCCTTGGACAGCCGTGTATCCCAGCGCCAAAGCTGCCTCAACCGACTGCACCGCCGAATCTATCACCACAAAAGGAATATTTTCTGCCTGAAATTCCAAGGCAATCTGACGCCCAATGCGCCCAAAACCGCAGAGAATGTAATGCCCGATCAAAGAATCTACCAATCGTCGCTGCTGCCTAATTCTTGCTCCTTCTTGAAAATATCCTTCAATCAGCGCTTCTGTAAAGCGGTTGACGATGAAACCAATCACAATCACGCCCATCAAAATCAGGCATATGGTAAACATTCGCCCGCGTTTCCCGAGGGGCTGAAGTTCACCGTAGCCCACAGTTGCTAGAGTAAATACTGTCATGTAAGCGGCATCCAGCAAAGACCATTTTTCCACCTGCCAATACCAGAGAGTACCCGTGCAGAAAATGCCGCCCAGGGCGATGACTCCGCCCGTTAAGTCTTTTTGCAGGCGCTGGTACTTTTGCTCTAGAGTTGAATACACCGATCGGGCTGACCTATTACCTATTAGCTGCTACCAATTGTAACCATATCAGCCCTAGACGCAGGGGCGGTCAATCGATTTTAGATTTTAGATTTTAGATTTTAGAGGCGACCCCACGGATAAATGCGGGGGCTTGAGGATTTTAGATTTGAGATTTTGGATTGATTCCACGAATAAATCACGTGGCGGGTACCATCAAGAAATTCTTGGTCAAAAAGCCAGTTTCTGCCTAGATACTTTGCTGCCAAACTCAAGATTTTGACTCTTAACCCGGTTTTTTTTGCGTGAGTTCCGACTGAGTTCCAATCCCGTCGCAGAGGTGGCGATTGCTGGGATTGGCGATCGGATTTGTCTGAAAATAATTGCGGGCGACATTGCAGCCCTGCACCAGCAAATCGTCAAGATTAAGATTCCACAGCATCACCGTACCGTCAGCACTAGCACTTGCGATCGCCTTGCCGTCTGGACTAAAACTCGCACTCCAAACAGCATCCTTGTTACCTTTTAAAGTTTTGAGCAATGTACCGTCAATATTCCACAGCCTTACCATTTTGTCTGTACTTGCAGATAGCAACATTTGGCTGTCGGGACTAAAACTGATATTTGTCAATCCACTTGTATGCTTTAAAATACTTAGCGGTGTGCCGTCTTTGCTCCAAATTCTCGCAGTTCCCCCAGCACTTGCCGCCGCCAGCATTGCTCCGTCTGGACTGAAAGTTACACTCATAATTTTATCACTTTCAATCTGTAAAGTTCGGAACAATTTGATATCGGTGCTTGCTTCAATTGACTCCTGTTTTTGCAACTTTTCCTTAATCTTGCTCAAACTCCAAAGTTTAACAGTGCCATCAGTGCCAGCCGCAGCAATTATCTGACCGTCTGGGCTAAAACTCATGCTGGTTATCCAACCTCGCTCTACTTTAAAAGTTGATAAATTTTCACCGTTGATTTTCCATAGTTTCACAGTTCCATCGACACTGGCTGAAGCAATAATATTACCATCTAGACTAAAAGAGACACTTGTTACTTGACCGCTGTGTCCTTTTAAATTATGAATTAATTTGCCATTTTTTTGCCAAATTTTGAGAGTTTTGTCGTCGCTGGCTGAGACAATGAGCTGACCGCTAGGATTGAAGATGGCATTTCTAATTTTATCAGTATGGCCAGCTAATGTTGCTTGCAAAGTTCCCTTAGTTTGCCAAAGTTTGATATAATTATCATCGGTAGCCGTCACAATTGTTTGACTGTCGGGACTGAAACTCGCGAAAGCAAGGGTACTGGCTTGACTCTGCAAGCTGCAGCGTTCCCGAAAGCTGTAAACTGCCTGTTCGAGGGCGATCGCCACTCGCATCTGAATATCTGAACTCACTCCGAGCGATCCTTTCATTTCTGTAACAGCTCTAATGCTTTCTAGCAAAGCTTCCTCTTTTTTATCCGCAGCCAAGAGCGTTTCTGATAGCAAACTGAGAGTGAGAATTTTGTTGTTTCTTTCTTCGATTGACGGTTTAACCCAAAATGCTGCTATCAGAATTAATATTAGTATTGTTGCTGCTCCTGTAACTGTTTGCACTCTCAGTTGTTGCTCGCGCCAAAGTTTAATTGCAATCACTTTTTTCTGCTTTTGTGCTTCGCTTAGTTCCTCTAGTATTTTTTTTTCGCGACGCAGTTGTTCTATTTCAGCTTGATGCTGTTTTTCTTGACAGCGGAACTTAGCAAATTCCGCTTCTTGACTCGCATTTAAAAATTGATAATCTTGGGTACTCAAGCTTTTATTTGCAGCCCATTTTCGCGCATCTTCGAGTGCTTGACCGCGCAACAAGCGAGATTCGTCTTGACAACTTGTAGCTATCCATGCTGTTAGGGATTCAGCATAGGGGCGCAAGTCGCCGAGTGCTTTTTCTATCCAGTTGTGGCTGAATATAGCTGCGTAAATGCGGTTGGATACGGTTAATTTTCCGGCTCGTTTTACTACTAATCCGCTCAACCGCAATTCAGTTTGTTCGGGAGTATCATCCGCCCAGATTCCCGACCCCCCCCTTAATAAGGGTAATTCTGGCATTTCATCCCCCGTTTTTAAGGGTGGTTGGGGGGGTTCAAAGGGTTGCAATATTTTTTGATATAATCCTAATAACCTGCTGGCGCGGTGCTGACTTCTGAGAAGGCGATCGCGAATTGTTTTTATGTGTACAGGTTCATCGGATGATTCCCAATTATCAATAATATGAGATTGCACTATCTTGCTAATTAATAATTTATTAGTAGTAAAGTTTTCAGTTTTGATTTCATCGGTTGAGTCTGATATAAGAGAAGCCGAAGCTAAGCTTTTTAGATTGTGCAGAATCAGCTTGCAAAGCTTTTGAGTCAGAAATGGCTGCCCTCCAGTCCAGTCCAAAATCTCTTTTAAAACCTCTTGAGGATTGTCTACTTTTCCCTCAAACCCTTTTGCTAAAGGCAGAGCTTCCTGTAATTTAAAACCGTGCAATTCAATAGCTAAACCGATATTAAAGGGCGTGCGAGTTGCATCGCTAATTAAATCCGACGGCGTAGCTACTCCCAGCAAAGCAAATGTAATGCGCTGGTATTCTGAATTGTGAGCGCGTTTATTGTAACAACATCTAATTAATGCAAAGAAATCGTCTAGCGGTTCTTGAAAACTCAGAACGCTATCAATTTCATCAATAAAAATGACCAGGTTTTGAGAAATTTTGACCAGCAGCAATTCTTCAATTAACTCTCCTAAGCGCTGCACTGGCGACATCAACTCTCTCTCCCGCCACCAAGTCATAAACTCGACTGGGTTAAACAGGTTGAAACTGCACAAAAGTTTGTAAGCGACGCCACCGTACCACTTATCCAGAGAGACTTGCTGGTTGCCAATGTCCGAAAGGTCGATCGTAGCACAGGCAATACCATCAGCCGAGAGTTTTTGTACAGTTCGCACCAGCAAACTGGATTTGCCCATTTGTCGGGAATTGAGCACGTAACAAAACTCTCCGGCTTTTAGGGCTTGATAAAGTTCTGAGTCAGCTTGTCGCACTACATAAGTAGGTGCATTTTGCGGGAGACTGCCGCCGATTTGATATTGGTAATCGACTGTCATTATCTAGCCTCTAGTTAGATTAGTTTTTCAGTTCTATGGTGCCTGTAGCACAAGCAATTTTACCATTTTGATTGGTGGGTTGTGGTGGTTTAATTGTACCAGCAGAATTAGCTATGCACAATATAGATGTGGTTGTTATTTTATTTTTAGAAGCATTTGACTCAACTTTTGTAGCAGGAATTACAAACACACCACCGACAAAGCTTCTAAGGTCTTTTTGCTTTGAGACTCCATAATTAAATGTTGCTGTTTTTGTGGTCAGTAGTGAATATTGGTAAGTTTTTGTCTCGGTTTTAATGCCAATTCCTAACGCTTTAACAGAGTTTCTAAAAAGACTTTTTTCTGCAAAATAGGCTTGCTGACATTGGTTTATTGAGCTAACAGACTCGTAGGCTCCCAATTGCTTTACGTCCCTAACCCTAATCAGAAATAATCGCACAGGGAACGAAACAATTACTCCAAGCCCGATTAAAACCAATAAGCGTCCCCAACCATTGAATGAAATTCTAGCTGATTTAGAATTTTGTTGACTCATAGTTTTGTATCCTCTCTGTTTGTTGTAAAGACTTTAGTCAGGTAAATCTCAATTGAAGGTCGATTTGATATTAGTAATCGACTGTAATTATCTTGCTTTTAGTGAGATTTTTTGGTCACTTCTATTGTGCCTGTACCGCACACAAGCTTGCCATTTTGATAAGTTGGTTCTGCTGGTTTAATTGTACCGGGAGAATCAGCTTCGCACAATATAGATGTGGTCGTTATTTTATTTTTAGAAGCATTTGAGTTAACTTGGGTAGCAGGAATTACAAAGACACCACCGACATAGCTTGTAAGGTCTTTTTGCTTTGAGACTCCATAATTAAATGTTGCTGTTTTTGTGGTTAGAATGGAATAATTGTAATTTTTTGTCTCGATTTTAATGCCAATTCCTAAAGCCTTAACATAAGTGCTAAAAACACTTTTTTTAGCAAAATAGGCTTGCTGACCTTTGTTCAATGAGCTAATATATTCTCTGGCTTCCCATTGCTTGTTTTTCCTAAGTTTAACCATAAATGATGGTCGACAGATTAAAAAAACTATTCCAAAGAAGATTAAAATCCATAAGCATTCACGAGTATTAGATGCAATGCTAGCTGATTTAGAATTTTGTTGACTCATGGTATTGTATCCTCTCTGTTTGTAGTAAAGACTTTGGTTCTTGAAAACTCCATTAAATTCGGCGAGGCCGAGCCTCTGGATCTGCGTTACCAGGAAGAGCCTGGTAACGAGTTAAACGAGGGAATACTAATCCCTAAGCTCGCAGCTTTTGTACTTCTTTCCGGTCAATGGATGTTGGCTGAATAACTTTACTGCCGATCGCAAAATCGCGCAATTCCACTCTCGTAAACTTCACACCCCAAGGATCTGTCGTTGTATCCAACTCCTCCACTAAAGCATTATTGATTTCATTGCGAGCCGTGTAAAGTTCCTCCAGGGATAATGTCGCAATGTGAGTCCGAATTGAAAGAATCAGCATATTTAACATCGCTTCCTTGAGGTTCTGCACCTTGTAGGAAGCTTTTTCTAAGTCAATTATTCGCCAGTAAACAATAAATTCAACGGTAATGGCAAGGCGATCGCGCGTCATGCAGGGTTGCGGTGGCAAGTTTAAAATTTGCTCGCGCAGAGTTTGTTTATAGGCGACTGTTTCGACAAAGGGAATCAGAAATGTCAAACCAGGTTCGAGTTTCTTGCGATCGTACTTTCCGAAAATTTCAACTAAAGCCTCATCTCCTTGACGGACGATTTTAACGCTGCTGGCTAAGGATACTCCGGTGATTGCAAACAACACCATCAAAAAATACTGATACATAGTGAATCTCCTGCTAATTTTAAGCTGTGAACTAAAGATGAATTGAGGTGGCTGCCAAAGTTTAGCCGTTGATGTGAATTAATCTGTCTGGTACAACAATCAGCGTGTTTCCTTCGCGGCGCAAAACGTAAACTTTTTGTCTGGGTGCGATCGCCCCTTGGGAGTCTTCATTGCGGGCTTTCCACGAAGCCCCTTCATAAATAACCATTCCGGTTTCTCCGGGGAAAATTTCGGAGATTGTTGTAGCTTCGGTTGCTTCGGGAATCACAAACTTTTTGCGAACAATGAAAATCGGTCGAATCCAGATGCTCAGCGCCAGGGCTATCCCCATCCAGTAGAAGATTTGCCAGTCAAAATCTTCATACATTATGTTCGCCCAACTAAACTGAAATGCTACCGAACCTCTCCACAAAATAAATGATTCAATTAAAGCCGAAGCTCCCATCATTAGCAGGTAAAATCTGTATTTTTGGGGCTGAGTTTTGATGATTAATAGCTCCATCGCACTAAGCACAACTCCGAGCAGCAACCAGAATAGGGGCGGGGTGAAGGCGAAACCTGGTTGATTAGTGGCTGAGGCCAGCGGCAAAATTAGGATAGAATACACAATGCTTTTACCTCGTTTTGATGGGATTCAACCTTGTTATTTCTAATCTAATCAGGCGGCTATTTGAGTTGGCGACTGAGTTATTTGAAAAATCATCGACTTTTCATCGACTTTTCATCAACTTTAGGGACGGTTGGCATTTATGATGGTTTCAGTGTCTCGATCGTTATAAGCAATGCCACGATCGCTAAGGGTGCGCGAAGAGTGCATTCGCGCAGTTAAATCCTGTCTCCTGAGAAATGGCTTCCCCAGTCAGAAAATCCTGGCTGAGGATTTAGGGATGGCCCAATCTACAGTCAGCCATTTTCTGAATGGCAAACCTGTGGATTATGCCAATTTCATCGAAATTTGTCGCGGATTGGGCCAGGAATGGCGCCATATAGCCGATTTTGAGGCGCAATCAGAGCCAGAGGAGGTACTGCTTGTGAGGGCAAAAGTAGCGATCCTCTTCGAGGGCTTAGCCAACGCCCGATCGACCTCACACAACACCCTTTCCCAGCAGTTACACCAAGCTTTGAGTGCGGCAGGCCACGAAGTCTTTTTTATTAACAACAGCAGCGACTCAGCCTCCTATTTAAAGCGTTGCGATTATTTGCTGTTGCTGATTTCCCAAGAATCGGCCGCTAGCGAAATGGTATTGGAACAAGTGCAGCTAGCCAAGGAATTGCACAATTTTACTGCTCATAAACCAGCGATTTTACCGATTTTAGTTGAATTCAATACACCGCTTTCCTTTGATTTACTCAGCTATTTAGCAGGAGTTCAGCCCTGGCTTTGGCGCGGTGCTGACGACTCATCAAAGTTATTATCAGAAATTTTAAATATCATCAAAGAAGGTCGCACATCGTTAACTGCCGACCATGAATTAGCTGTAGAATGGAACGCAATTAGTAGCACAAAACAGTCAATAATTCAACCCCTGCCAGCCGCGCCGCCAGAATTGCCGGGAGGGCAAGTTGAAATAGCTTCTCGTTTTTATATCGATCGCCCTCCGATCGAATCCCGCTGTTACGAGACGATCGCCCAGCCGGGAGCGCTGATCCGCATAAAAGCACCCAGACAAATGGGCAAAACTTCTTTGATGGCGAGGATTTTGCATCATGCAGAAATGCAAGGTTCTCGCACGGTAGCGCTGAGTTTTCAGCTAGCAAATAGAAGAATATTCGCTAATTCAGATACATTCTTGCAGTGGTTTTGTGCTAGCATCGGTCAAGAGTTGGGAATGCTGGAGCAGTTGCCGAAGTGTTGGGAATTAGCGGATTTGATTGGCAGCAATCAGTGCTGTAAGGCTTATTTTGAACAGTATTTGCTGTCAGAATCCTCAAAACCTCTGACGTTAGGGTTGGATGAGAGCGATCGCCTGTTTGAATCGCCAGAAATTGCCGACGACTTTTTTGGGTTATTGCGAGCTTTACACGAAGAAGCAAAACGGCGAGATATTTGGAAAAAGTTTCGTTTGATTGTGGTGCATTCGACAGAAGTTTATATCCCGCTGGATGTGAACAAATCGCCGTTTAATGTGGGTTTACCGATTGAATTACTGGAGTTTGATTCGCAGCAAGTGCAAGACTTAGCAGCGCGACACGGAATCAATTGGAGCGCTACAGAAGTTGCAGAAATGATGGCGCTAGTGGGAGGACATCCCTATTTAGTGCGGTTGGCGATGTATCGCATTGCCCGTCAAGATGTGACTTTAAATCACTTGCTGAAATCGGCGACAACGGAGGCAGGAATTTACAGCGATCATTTGCGCAGGCATTTGTGGAATTTAGAAAAATATCCAGAATTAATCGAGGCGATGAGAGAGGTTTCGAGTGGGCAAAAGCCAGTCAGATTGAGGCTAGAATTAGCCTTTAAATTAAACAGTATGGGCTTGGTGAAACAGGAGGGCAATTATTGCAGTGCGAGATGCAATTTGTATGACGAGTATTTTCGCGATCGCCTAGGTTGATAGTCATAGGTTGTACCAGTCTCAAGAAGGGGCAAGATGCCCGTTCCACAAGAAAATGGAGTTTCTGTGGAACGGGCATCTTGCCCGTTGCTAAACAGGCGATTGAGAAGGAAGCCTGATATAAGTTAATACCATTTTCCATAAACGTTGTTACCTTTACTCACAAGTTGAAAGGGTATGAGACGGTAGCGGTCAAATCTCTATCAATGGAAGGGTGTATACGGCTGACTGATTCGCTATCTTGAAAGTAATTAGCCAGAATCCTCAGCAATCTGCAACGGTTGGCTGTTTGGGCAGGCAGCACAATAATTAGAGTTAGCATAACTTAATTCCATGCAAAATACGGCAGATTTACTCCCCAAAATAGACTCGCCGAGTCTTCCCAAAAAGCAACCCGCACCCCCAAATTACGAAGCAGCCGATCGGCAATTTGTCAATTTGCTAGAAGTCGAGGATTTAGACAAGACGGTGGCGGCAAAACCGTTACTTGTCAGCGATTTTGAAAGCGCGATCGCCTACGCAATTCAAGCAGCTTACCAACAGGAACCGGGCGATGAGGCCGCTCACCGCTTCTTGCAGCGCGTGCTTTACCGCATCAACCGCCTCAACTTGTTTTGGTACGACGATTTGCGCCGCTACAATAACGAGCGATCGCACTATTTGCGTTCCGTGCGCGATCGCATTGAGGAACCTTGGCAGCAGTGGGAACTGGCGCAAATCGACGTTGCAGCGCTGCAAAAATTGCCGGATGTCAAGCAAGCCCTGCGCGATCGCGCGACCGCCGATGTCGATCCTCCGCTAACCGATCTCGATCGCTACCAGCGGGAACAGATGACTGAAGAGGGATACAAACACCTGCTGGCGATCGCCTCTTTCGACGGTTTAGTGGAAGCCAGCCGCCTTTCTCGCATCCTCGGCGGCGCCGGCAACGAAATTCAGTGCACCCTTACCCGAGTGCTGATCGAAGAATACGGCGGCGGTCGTCTCCCCCGCAAGCACTCGACCTTTTTTGCTCAAATGCTGGCAGAATTCGACATGAGTACGGAACCGGAAGCGTACTTCGATTTAGTGCCTTGGGAAGTGCTCGCAAGCATCAATCACAACTTTCTGCTGACGGAACGCAAGCGCCATTTTCTGCGTTACAACGGCGGACTCACTTATTTTGAGGTGGCGGGGCCCGTCGCTTACCGCAATTATTTAGCCGCCGCCCAGCGTCTGGGTCTCTCGCAGGCTGCGATGGGTTATTGGGAACTGCACATCAAAGAAGATGAGCGTCACGGGCGCTGGATGTTGGATGAAGTGGCGATCCCGCTGGTTGATAGATACCCACAGGAAGCGTGGGAGCTGGTGTTGGGGTACGATCAGGAGAAGTCGATCGGCGATCGGGCTGCGGCTGCTGTAGTGCGATCGATCCAAGCCGCAGAACGGAATTAACAGCTATCTAGGGTGCATCAGTCTTTGATGCACCCTAGATATTGCAGCGTTTTCAATAAGCCTTTTAGGAACAGGCAAGATGCCTGTTCCACAAAGAGTGTATTTCTTCTTGTGGAACAGGCATCTTGCCTGTTGCTGACAATGGTGCAACATCTCAGAGGCACCCTACCAGCGATGTATTTTAAAATGCTGTCATTAACTGAATTAGCTCGATCGACAAATCTCTTTGCGACTTTTCCTGTTTCTTAAACAAAACTCCAGCCAGCAGATAGATATTTTCCGAATAAAAAGCCATGCCCTGTTCTCGCAGACTGGCGATCGCGCTTTTCACCTTGGGTTCCGAACTATAATAGCCAAAAGTTAAAGGTGCAATCTCAAAATTTGCAACCGAGTAGCCTCGATCCAAGGCATAATCTATCAAACCCACAGGATTAGAATAGCTAGAAACCATCAGCAAAACTTCATCGCAGCCCAAAGATAAAAGTTTCTTAGCAATTGTAGAACCATCACTCCCGCCGTGCAACAGCGGCTGGTAAATCTTATCATCCACCGCAGGCAAGTAAGGGGGATTTGAGATTACACAATCGGCCGACTCGTATAAAGGCGAATCAAAAAAAGAGCAATTGTTGACGGTGTATTTTTCGCTCAGTTCATATTCCTTAATTTGAGACTGAGCAATTTTCCAAGCTACATTATTTAGCTCAAATCCCTGTATTGTGCCATCAAAATCAGTTCTCAGCAAAGACTTAATAACAGGACTTCCCTCTCCTGAACCAAACTCTACGATAAGTCGAGAATTGTCGCTGGCATTTAACACTAAAGTTTCCAAGCAGTGCGCGTAAAAATCAGATTCTTCCGGGCAGTGGAATACCTGTTTCAGAGGATGGGATGAAGTGAGCATAAATTCTGTAACAAAGTTGACTATTTTCAAAGTATCGAATAAGTAATATTCCAGCAATCTGTCGCAAGAGCTATTTTCTAAATTTTTATAATCGAACTCTTCCGGTTTTACATTGAAATTAAATAACTCTTACTGCCGATATATCGTCAAATTTACAAAATTAATCCGTTTGGCAGATAGCAATTATCTTAATATCGATTAATCTTAAAAGAGTAGGTAAATGAGCCACTAATTATTAATTTTAATCTTGTCAAACATAACCTTCTTAAATTATTCAGTTTCACCTCTACGACCCAAACAAATTAACGCCGTTTAGGATTGAGAAGGGCTTTGGCACGTTCAGTTTCCCCTTAGCAAATATCTATTTTATTCAAAATTTTATACTTGCCTCGCTCTAGCTTGCCTGCTGTGGATCTTGCTCTTAATACCCATCTTCGGCACAGCACAATTTTTTCCTGTGAGTTGGATGCTGCAAGCAGGTTTGCGGTCAACAATAAGCCTCGTAGGTACAGCAGCAAGGGTAAGCATGACATACTCTTGGATTAAAATAGAACGCCTGACTTGGCTGCTTTACCGTTGGGTAATACTGATGTTATTAGGATTGCGGCTGACCGATTTGACCATTTTTTTGAGTTGGGGAAAAGTGTTGGCGAATCTCTGTCCCCTGTGGTTGGGAATGAGCGGAATCGGCTATTATATTTGGACGGGATGGGCAGTGCGATCGCGCGCGCTTTTAGCTGCAACTTTCTTTCATGTATCTGGCATTTTGCTTGTGCCTTAAACTGGCGGTTGGTATTTCCTATTTACGGAAGCCGTAATAGTATTTAACTTGATCGTTTTAGCGGAATTGCAATGGGATATGCGCCAGCCGATTAACACCCTGCATTAACTTCTGTACGACAGCGATTCCCACAGCTATCAACGTAAAGCATTAACCACAAGTGATGACTGCTTTGCTAATGACTGATGATATCATGCCCGCTAGAATAACGTCACTGCAATTGGTTGGTAGTGAGGACTCTTCGTTCTCATCAAAAATTGAGGAAGGAAGCCCTCACTACACCGCAGATAGGGGTTATGTTAGCGGACACGATATTACTAATGGCTGATAACTAATTGCCACCAGACTGTACAGATTTGCGGGTTTGGTTAGTATCGTCGCCCTTGTGATGCCACGTGCCACCTTCGCCTTGAACATATTCAGATTTTACGCTGTTCCAAGCCACGCGAGTAGCAGCATCTTGGCTCATTCCATCTTCGCTAGCGCTTTTAAAAGCAGCCTGAAAAATATGCTGCGCTCCTTCGGGTAGTTCTTGTGCTTCTGAAGGTAGGGTATCAAATTGTTGTTCTGGCATAATGGTTTCCTATTATCAAACATAAATTCTATCTTATATACTCGAAGCAACTACCTCCTCTCTCTAAAAGCAAGTTTAAAATTGCATTTTTATCAGTCCGAAGGCAGATGTAACATTAACTTTATTGTGAGGTAATAATGCAATTAGATTGCCGTTGCTGGTTCAGCGGGATTTGGCTAATTTCCCTGCTCAAACAGCCATTAATCTGACTTCGGCTTTTTTACTTGCGAATTTAGAAAATACGTCAGCGCAGCGATTACTAAAGCGATACCCGCTCCCAAGGGAAGGATGTTTGTCGCGCCGTTCCATTTAACTACCTCCGAGAGAAACAATACACTCAACACTACTACAATCACGCTAGTGAGTTTGGTTTTTAGGTCGTCGATTGTGTGAATCTCCAGCCAGTGTGGTACTTTGATGCGCTCGTCAATAAACAGCTCGTAAAGTCCGAGTGCAGTAATGTAAAATACTGTGGCGAGGAGAAACAAATCTACAACTTCGATGCAAGACAGAATCAGTTGTTTCGAGTTTTCGCTGGAAACCGCTACTGTAGCTGTGTAGCCGATGGTAATGACGGTTTCCAGGGCACCGTACATCAAAAGCGTCACAGACGCTGCAAAACAACCGAATACAGCGATTAACATTAGATAGCGACTTCTGGCAAGAATTCGATGCAGCATAGTTGATGTCTCGTTGGAAAATGTGTTAGAGAACAAGCGCTCTCTGGCATAGTTTTGGCTTTACTATATCAGAGTTTGCCCGATCGCACTCACAAGCAATTCTGACGAGTGCGCCGCCGCTGGTTAATTTAATGTGGCGCGGGTTCGAGTTGGATACCCCTCAGTTCGCCTGCCTGTTTTACGCAACTCAAAGGCTAGTCAAAAGCTTTGCTGTTGCAGGGTTGTAGGCGGTCTGGGACTATGAGCAGCACATCGGGCTTTTTGAGATAATTTTGTTTCCTGGGAAAGTTTGAGCGGTATTCTGCGAGTGCCCAAATTGCCAGCAGCAAGTTAAGGAAAAATAGCGATCAAAAAAATTTTAAACTAACTCATCTGGCGGAGCGCTAAGCCAAAATTGACGGAGAGAAAATCAAGAATTTCTGCCTCAAAGCACCAGCAGCCGGGGAAAATTTATAGCAAGAGCCGGGCGCTTGTCTGAGAAACCCGCTTGATTGGTATATGTCTCGTTACTCAACCCAAAATTTTTCAGATAAACCCGGTTTATATCCCCCGCGTGCAAGTTTTGATTTAGCTAGTCGGCCGCCCAATCAGATATCATCTACCACCTGAAATAAAACGCCATTTTGCCAAATGTTCCTAAAGATGAATGGCGCACTTGAACGATACGTAATAGCTTATAAACTATTAACGCTGCGGTCTAATGTATCAGGGAAAAATAATCGAGGAAACGGGACTAAATTGGCTCCTTTACCTTCATTATCCCGCAGCACAGGTTAGAAAAGTTGCACGTTACGCTGTCAATTTGACCCTGCGGTTTTGGCATCAGAAGCGATCGCAGGACTCTACACAAAAGCAAGCATTACCATGAAATCTTCTAAGTTGTTGAAAGTTGTTTTAGCAAGCGCTTGTACTTTAGGTTTAGCAACGGTTTCGTTAGCAGTGCCTGCTTCAGCCCAGTCGGGAGGCGGCGGTGCTGGTGGCGGTGCTGGCGGCGGTACTGGAGGCGGTACTGGCACAAGCGGTACTGGCACAAGTGGTACTGGCACAAGCGGTACCACCGGTACGACTGGCACAAGCGGTACAACCGGTACGACTGGCACGGGTACAACCGGTACGGGTACGACTGGCACCGGTACGACTGGCACGGGTACAACCGGTACAACGGGCACGGGTACAAGCGGTACAAGCGGTTTGAGTGGCACGGACACAACGGGTACAACGGGTACAACGGTTACAACGGGTACAACGGGTACAACGGGTACAACGGGTACAAGCGGTACAAGCGGTACGACTGGCACGGGTACAAGCGGTACAAGCGGTACGACTGGTACGGGTACAAGCGGTACAAGCGGTACGACTGGTACGGGTACAAGCGGTACAAGCGGTACGACTGGCACGGGTACGACTGGCACGGATACAACGGGTACAACGGGTACAACGGGTACGACTGGCACGGATACAACGGGTACGACTGGCACGGGTACAAGCGGTACAACCGGTACGACAGGTACGGGTACAACTGGCACTGGTACAACCGGTACGACAGGTACGGACACAACGGGTACAACCGGTACGAGTGGCACTGGTACAACCGGTACGACAGGTACGGACACAACGGGTACAACCGGTACGAGTGGCACGGGTACAAGCGGTACAACCGGTACGGACACAACGGGTACAACCGGTACAACCGGTACAAGCGGTACAACAGGTACGACAGGTACGGGTACAAGCGGTACAACAGGTACAGACACAACGGGTACAACTGGTACAACCGGTACAGACACAACGGGTACAACCGGTACGAGTGGCACTGGTACAACGGGTACAACGGGTACAACCGGTACTACATCGACGCCGGCTGATACTAATTCTGGAGTTTTGAGTGCTCGGCGCGATAGCCCCAACAATTTGGGGTGGCTGGGAGCCTTGGGCGCGTTTGGTTTGATCAACTTGTTTCGGAAAGGCAGTACACCGTCCCAGCGCTAGTTTCGGGCGATTCCCTACCGGATAGCTTTGCTTTACGTAATTTTGAAAACTTAGAGGCTTAGAAATTCATGACTTCACTTAATCGCAAAAGTTTGTTCAAAAAATTGGTTACTGTTGCCGGAATTGCCGGCGTTAGTTCCTTGATAGCTGTGCCCGGATTCGCAGAATTAAACCGCCAGACTCACGGCTTGAGCCAGTCGGGCGATCGAGTTTTCGATCTTGCTCAAAACGATTCCAACAATCTTAATCCTCCTGACTCTCCTGTTAGCGATCCCAACAACAATAACAGTCCCGGCGGTGGTTCTCCCAACAGTCCAAATACCCCCAGCAACAACAATCCCGGCCGTTCTCCCAACAGTCCAAATACCCCCAGCAACAACAGTCCCGACGGTAGTTCTCCCAACGGCCCAAATACCCCCAGCAACAACAATCCCGGCCGTTCTCCCAACAGTCCAAGAGGTGGCGAAACTTCGCCTAATTCTCTCAGCAGCAGAGACAGAACATTTGTTATGCAAGCAGCTCAAACTGGTATGCTGGAAGTGCAGCTCGGCAGATTGGCAGTGCAGCGCGGTTCTAGTGCTGGTGTGAAACAGTACGGCCAAGAAATGGTTGATGAACACACGCAGGCAAATCAAGAACTGATGCAGTTAGCAATGCAAAAAGGCGTAGAACTGCCAACCGAAATGAGCAGCCAGAACAAAGCTTTGACCGATCGATTTTCGGGACTCTCCGGTAGAAGTTTTGACACTGCTTACAAGCAAGCGATGATCGACAGCCACAATCAGGCTATTGCTCTGTTTCAGGCTCAATCTCAACAGGGACAAGATCCCGACTTGAAGGCTTGGGCTACCCAGAAGTTGCCGAACCTTCAGGCGCACTTGCAAATGGTTAACCAAATGTTGGCAGATACCAGCCAGCCATAATATGAAGTAGAAGAGGTAGAGTCCGATCGCCTAAAACGCGATCGGACTCTACCTTTTGTGTTCCGAGAGGGAAGAGCAATAAATTCTTTTAAACCCTATAATTTTTGAGAACAATGGAAGATTTTCTCCGCAGCTTGTTGGGCAACAATATTACAGCAACCTGGCTGTTATTAATCGTAGGGTTTTGCTGGATTGCTTACATACCCGGTCGCCTGAGAAATTAAAAATTATCAATTAAAACTTTAAAATTAAGTAGGTAGGCGCAAATAAGCCTTAGCGTGCAACAGACCTATTGTAGGATGCCTCAAAGCCTCAGATTTTCTACGGTATTTCATGCGAACTCTCTGGAGCACCCTACAACAACTTAGTCTAAATTAATCGTTTTTTAACAGACAGGCGATCGCCCGATCGCGGAAACAAAAAAGTTCGAGCGGGCGATTTATTCAAACAACAAAAAATTAGTTAATCCTGAGTGTCCACAAAAACACTCACAGCCGCCACAGCGATTAGCATTTCATCATTTTTATCATTCAGAGAGGCGATCGCCCTTCCTGCGACAATCATGCCCCCTTGCTCCACAATCAGAGTTTTGCTGCCAAAAGGTAGCACCGCCAACACCTCTTCGGCGCGCACTTGTTCCGGGTAAGGAACGGCGACCTTAACCTCAACAATCATCTGATTGGGGTCGCTCAAACCTGCCACTTCCCAGACGCCTAGGAGAGCATTATTGGCGATCGCATTCCGTACAGCCCTTGCACAGGCTACAGTCGGTTCCTGCCCGTGCTGGTCTATACCCATCCCCATTTCAATGATGAAACATTTGCGTGCCATAGTTGCCCTTTGGTTGATTTTTGTTTGTAGTCGATCGCACTTTTCCCCAAAACAATTATCAACCAAACAGACCGCTCTTGATATTATTTTATAAATAGATATAACCAGATAATAATCCCAGTTAAAAAAACAATGCAACTGTGCGCGTTCCAAACTTATATCGAATCAGTCATTTCCAATTCTTCAATTCTTTAATCTCAAATCTAAAATGGTATAACTTATGGTAATATAACCAAATTCACCATTCCTCGCGGACTGCAAAACTCATCGCCAGCTTGAATCATGGATAGTTTTCTGCCAATTGCCTACTTTCAAAACCAATTTCTCCCATTTACCGACGCCAAAATTTCCATAGCCACCCACGCACTGCACTACGGAACCGGAGTTTTAGGCGGGTTGCGGGGAATTCCCGACCCCCAAAATGCCGATCGAATCTTGCTATTTAGATTAGACCGCCACTGTCAAAGATTAAGTCAAAGTGCCAGCTTCCTCCACTGCGATTTGCCAGCCAGCAAAATCCAACAAATAATCATTGATTTTGTCCATAAAAACCAGCCAACAAAATCATTTTATATCCGCCCTTTCGTCTACACATCCAGTTTAGGAATTGCCCCCAGACTGCACAACGTAGAAACCGACTTTTTTGTTTACGGATTAGAACTCTCAGACTATTTGCCCAAACAAGGAGTCAACTGTAGAATTAGCTCTTGGTACCGCCAAGAAGACCGCAGTTTGCCCTTAAGAGGTAAAATTAGCGGCGCCTACATCACCTCAGCTTTAGCCAAAACAGAAGCAGTAGAATCCGGCTTCGACGAAGCAATTATGATGAACACTCAGGGAAAAGTCAGCGAAGCTTCAGGAATGAACATATTTGTCGCCAGAAACGGTAAATTAATTACTCCCGGTTTCGAGCAAGATATTCTCGAAGGAATTACCAGAGACAGCGTTATAACTATCGCCAGAGACTTAGGAATTGAAGTCACAGAAAGACCAGTTGATAGATCGGAACTGTTGATTGCAGACGAGATTTTCCTCTGCGGAACCGCAGCCAAAATTACGCCAATTAACCGAGTAGAAAACTATCAATTGCCCAAAAACCGACCCATCACCGAAAAGATTTTGGACAAACTAACCGGGATTATCGAAAATCGCGACAGCAAGTATAAAGACTGGGTATTTCCGATCGATCTTAATTAACCGAAAATACCTGTCGTAGAAGCGAGTTCACTGGTTACCAGGCAGAGCCTGGTAAAGCAGATCTGGAGGCTCTGCCTCCACATTTCATGGCAGCCATTCGAGGCAGAGCCTCTGGATATCGGTTCCCAGGCAGAGCCTAAGAACCAGTTGTTGTGGAGCAGGCATCTTGCCTGCTTCCTGCTAGGAACTACCCGCACAAAACAGTCGCGTGATGCCGAATGTGATCCTCCATAAAACTCGCTATAAAATAATAGCTGTGATCGTAACCTTCCTGCATCCTTAAAGTTAGCGGCTGTCCCGCTTTTGCACAAGCTTCCGCGAACACTTCCGGCAACAACTGCCCGTCAGCAAGAAACGAATCAGCAGTGCCGCAGTCAATCAGAATCGGGCGGTTATATGGTGCTGCCACAACCAATTCGCTAGCATCCCAAGCCCTCCAAATCTCTTGGTCGCTGCCGAGGTAGTTTGCAAAAGCTTTTTGTCCCCAAGGGCAGCGCATTGGCGCGGAAATAGGCGCAAAAGCGGAAACTGAAAGATAGCGAGATCCATTTTTCAAAGCGCAAATTAACGCCCCGTGTCCGCCCATCGAATGACCGAAAATTCCCTGTTTTTCCGGTAGCGCTGGAAAATTTTCGGCGATTAAATTCGGCAATTCATCAACCACATAACTGTACATTCGATAGTGAGCCTTCCAAGGTGCGGCTGTCGCATCAACATAAAAACCCGCACCACTTCCTAAATCCCAATCGTCATCTTCCCCAGGAATACCAGTCTGGCGCGGGCTAGTGTCGGGCGCAACCAGCATTAACCCGTATTTTGCCGCAAATTGTTGCGCTCCCGCTTTTGCCATAAAGTTTTCTTCCGTGCAGGTTAAACCTGATAAGAAATACAAAACAGGTACGGGTTGAGATAAAGCTTGCGGCGGCTGATAAACCGCGAATTTCATCTCGCTGTTGCAAGCGGAGGATTGATGACTGTAAAAGCCTATTTGGCCGCCGAAACTTTTATATTCTTTTTGCAGTTTTAGGGATTCAGAGAGCATAATTGGAAATTGGGAATTAATCTGTATTACATCCGTTACAAAATCCGTTGCCGAACTTCTTCCTTCAAAAAGTCAAAACTGTGCGAATTACTTCGCCTTTTTGCATTAAATCAAAAGCTTCGTTAATTTGTTCGATCGGCATTACCCGAGATACCAAACTATCAATATCAATTTTACCGTCCATATACCAATCAACAATCTTAGGAACATCAGTTCTGCCTTTTGCCCCCCCGAAAGCCGTACCTTTCCAGACTCTGCCAGTTACTAGCTGAAACGGGCGGGTACTAATTTCTTGACCTGCTCCTGCTACCCCGACTATTACGCTCACGCCCCAACCTTTGTGGCAACATTCCAAAGCTTGACGCATGACATTAATGTTGCCGATACATTCAAAACTGTAATCAGCTCCGCCTTTGGTTAAATCTACCAAATAAGGCACTAAATCGCCTTCGACTTCGCGGGGATTGACAAAGTGAGTCATGCCGAATTTTTCCGCCATCTCTCGCTTGTTGGGATTCATGTCTACGCCGACAATCATGTTAGCTCCCACCATGCGAGCCGCTTGAATTACATTCAAACCCACGCCACCCAAACCGAAAACTACCACATTAGAACCAGGCTCTACTTTCGCCGTATTGATGACAGCGCCGATGCCAGTTGTTACGCCGCAACCGATCAAACAAACTTTATCAAAAGGAGCATCTTCGCGAATTTTTGCTACTGCAATTTCCGGCAATACTGTATAATTAGCGAAGGTAGAAGTTCCCATGTAATGGTAAAGTTTCTGTCCGTCTATAGAAAACCTGCTCGTGCCGTCGGGCATCACTCCCTGGCCTTGAGTCACGCGAATTGCTTGACAGAGATTAGTTTTGCCGCTCAAACAATATTCACAGTTTCGGCATTCGGGAGTGTATAGAGGAATTACTCGATCGCCCACTTTGACACTCGTTACTCCCGCCCCAACTTCTGCGACTATCCCGGCTCCCTCGTGGCCTAAGATAGCAGGAAACAAACCTTCAGGATCGGCGCCGGAAAGAGTGTAAGCGTCAGTGTGACAAACACCAGTGGCTTTAATTTCCACCAACACCTCTCCAGCCTGCGGCCCATCTAGATCAACCGTTTCAATGCTCAAAGGTTTGCCGGCACTGCGAGCAACTGCTGCTTTTACTTTCATGCTTTCCCCCTGCGATCGATTTGTCAACAGACCAGTAAATATGTATTGTATTACTTAATCTCAAAATTCAGCAAATCTATGACAAAATTAATTGTAATTACCGGAGTCAGTCGCGGTCTTGGTCTTGCCCTGACCGAAAAGTTTATTGAATTGGGACATACAGTTTTGGGATGCGCCCGTTCTTCCGAAGCAGTGGAAAAGCTCAACCAAAAATATAGTTCGCCCCACAATTTTACTTGTTTGGATGTCGCCAACGACGATCGCGTAAAAGCTTGGGCAACAGAAATGCTGGCCAACTACTCGCCCCCAGATTTGCTCATTAACAATGCAGGTGTAACTAATCATCTCGCCCCTCTTTGGAATGTTAGTAACGAAGAATTTTCGCAGGTAATTGATGTTAATATTAAAGGTACTGCTAATGTAATTCGTCACTTTGTCCCGGCAATGATTGCTCGAAAAAGCGGCATAATTGTTAACTTGAGTTCTGGTTGGGGAAGGTCAACATCGCCGGAAGTTGCGCCCTATTGCGCTTCTAAGTGGGCGATAGAAGGACTTACGCGATCGCTCGCTCAAGAATTGCCCGGAGGTATGGCGGCGGTTCCTTTGAATCCGGGGATAATTCACACGGATATGCTGGAAATTTCTTTCGGAGAAGATGCGGCAAGTTACACGTCAGTCAAAGCATGGGTGCAAAAAGCAGTTCCTTTTTTGTTGAAGTTGAAACCTTCAGATAATGGAAAGCCGCTGACCGTTCCTGGATAATACAGCAACCATTGCAGAATTTGCGAACATCTCTCTTTTCTTTTCCTCTGCGCCCTCTGCGGTTCATTAAAAAATTCAAAAATGAAATAAAATTGCTATATTCCCAAATCACAACTCTTTCCCCAAATAGCTACTGTGAACTTGCCGCTAACCTCCCCGTCGCAAACCGAAACCCGCAAAGCAGACCACCTGCGGATCTGCCTCGAAGAAGACGTACAATTTCGCGAAACTACCAGCGGCCTCGAACGCTACCGTTTTGCTCACTGCTGTTTGCCAGAACTCGATCGCACTGAAATTGATTTAACCTCCACATTTCTCGGCAAAACACTAGCCGTTCCCCTGCTAATTTCCTCGATGACCGGCGGCACAGAATTAGCTCAGACAATCAATTATCGCCTCGCCGATGTTGCTCAAGAATACAAACTGGCAATGGGAGTCGGTTCCCAGCGAATCATCGTAGAAAAACCTCAACTAGCTCCTACATTTGCCGTCCGTCGCCGCGCTCCAGATATTCTGCTATTTGCCAATATCGGAGCAGTTCAATTAAACTACAGTTACGGTTTGGAAGAGTGCCAAAAACTTGTTGATATTATCGAAGCAGATGCCCTAATTTTGCACCTAAATCCGCTGCAAGAGTGCGTTCAAACCGAAGGCGATACTAACTTTAAAGGACTCCTAGATAAAATCGCCAAATTGTGCGATAAATTACCAGTACCAGTTATTGCTAAAGAAGTCGGCAACGGTATTTCAGGGAACATGGCAAAGAAATTGCTCGCCGCGGGAGTAGATGCGATCGACATTGCCGGGGCCGGAGGCACTTCTTGGGCAAAAATAGAAGGAAAGCGAGCTAAAGATAGCAAGCAGCGCAGGTTGGGCACAACTTTTGCCGACTGGGGAATACCGACAGCCGAGTGCATTGTCAGCACCCGCGCCGTAGCGCCGGATGTTCCTCTGATTGCCTCTGGAGGCTTGCAGAATGGGTTGGATGCAGCGAAAGCCCTCGCCCTCGGCGCGGATATCGCGGGACTGGCGCGGCCGTTTCTACAAGCCGCAGCGGAATCGGAATCAGCCGCAGGCCTTCTAGCTGAGGTTTTAATTGCAGAAATCGCCACCGTGATGTTCTGTACGGGCTGCGCTAACTTGGGACAGTTAAAACATTCTGGGGTTTTGGAAAGGTTAAGATAAAAGTGAGTCAGTTGGCAGTTGGCAGTTGGCAGTTGGCAGTGGTGAGTTGTTATTTGTTATTTGTGAGTTGCTACCAATTACAATTACCAATTACCAATTACCAATTACAATTACCAATTACTAATTACCAATTACCAATTACCAATTACCAATTACCAATTATCTAATGAAAGATTTCCTAAAATATACCTGTGCAAGTTTGCTGGGAACCTTCCTCGGATTGTTGCTGCTGGGCAGCATCGGATTGGGGGGACTGGTACTGCTAATTGCTCTGGCGGCATCGTCGTCTAAAGATTCAGGCCCGCAAGTTAAAGATAAGTCTGTATTGGTATTAGACCTTTCTTTAAATATCACTGACAGCAAACCTAGCCGCAGCACTGGCGCGGCGATTGAAGAAGTGCTTTCGGAGGATTCCGGCGATACAGTGACGCTGCGGACTGTTTTAGACGCGATCGAATCTGCGAAAAAAGACCCGAAAATAGTTGGCATTTATCTCGAAGGCAGCTCTGATTCGAGCAGCAGCGGATTTGCCAATCTCAAAGAAGTTCGATCGGCATTGCAGCGTTTCCGAGATGCCAAAAAACCCATTTTTGCTTACCAGATGGACTGGAGCGAGCGAGATTATTACCTCGGTTCCGTTGCTAATACAATTGCAATCAATCCTTACGGGGCTTTGGAACTCAACGGTTTTAGCAGTCAGGCAATGTTTTTCACCGGTGCTTTGGAGAAATACGGTTTGGGAGTTCAAGTGACTCGTGTCGGCAAATACAAGTCAGCCGTTGAGCCGTTTTTGCTCACAAAAATGAGTCCCGAAAATCGCCAGCAAACTCAAAAGTTGCTCGGAGATATGTGGGGAGAATACCTGAAAACTGTCGGGCCGAACCGTAAAGTGACCGTTCCCCAACTGCAAGCGGTTGCAGATAAGGGCGGAACTTTGATGGCTGACGAAGCTCTCAAAAGCAAGTTAGTTGATAAAGTTGTATACTTTGACGAAATTGCGAGCGAACTTAAAAAACTGACAGGAACCGATCGCGAACACAAATCTTTCAAGCAAATTAGTTTGAAAAACTACGCCAGAATTGCTGACGATAAAAACTCAACTCGCGCTGACAAGAAAAACCAAATTGCTATACTTTACGCCGAGGGAGAGATTGTAGACGGCGAAGGGGGCCCGACTCAAGTAGGAGGCGATCGCATCGCTCAAGAAATGCGGAAAATTCGAGAAGATGACGACGTAAAAGCAGTAGTTTTGCGGGTCAACAGTCCCGGAGGCAGCGCGACGGCGGCCGAAGTCATCGGGCGCGAAGTTATGCTGACGGGCAAAAAGAAACCAGTTATCGTTTCGATGGGCAATTTAGCAGCTTCCGGCGGCTATTGGATTGCGATGGGTTCCAGCCGCATTTTTGCCGAACCGAATACGATTACGGGTTCTATCGGCGTTTTTGGAATGCTGTTCAACGCCCAAAAGTTGGCTGCTAACAACGGCCTGACTTGGGACGTTGTGAAAACCGGCCGCTTTGCGGATACTAACACGGTTTCCCGCCCGAAAAATCCTCAAGAATTGGCGAATATTCAGAGAATAGTCGATCGCATTTACGATCGATTTATTACTAAAGTCGCCGACTCCCGCAAACTGCCGAAAAACAAGGTACAAGAAATTGCTCAAGGCAGGGTGTGGTCGGGTACGGCCGCGAAACAGTTGGGTTTAGTCGATGAAATTGGCGGCCTTGAAGATGCTGTCAGAGAGGCGGCGAAGCAAGCTAAACTCGGCGACAATTGGCAGTTGGAAGAATATCCAAAACGCCGCAGTTTCGAGGAGCGAATTTTGGAAAGACTTTCAGGCGTTCGCGTTTTGAAACCAGCCACCAAACTCGACCCACTGACTGCTGAAGTTAAGAAAATGCAGGATGAATTGGCTGCGATCGGGTCGATGAACGACCCGCAGGGGATTTATGTTCGCTTGCCTTTTAATTTGCGGATTGATTAATTAATTGATACCAAATCCGGGATTTTTACCCCTTTATTCTTCAGTCCCCCTCTGCTCGCACTGAGATGTTGCACCATTCTCAATAAGCCTTTTGCGGGCGGGCTATCCTGCCCGCCCCACAAGAAAACTCCGTCTTCGCTTCACAGGCCGGAAAGCCTGTTCTTGAGAATGGTGCAAGATGTGAGCTCTGACGAAAGTTTGACTCTTGAACCGTTTCAAACGCTGAGTGCGATCGCGGTTTTTAACGCGGATTTGGTATGAGTAGGCTGAAGCACCCTACAAACCACTGAAAAACCCGGTTTCTTCTAGAAACCGGGTTTATGAATACCCTAAGTCGATCGACTGAGAATTGGCAATATTTGTTATGCAGCACGCTGAGTTAACAATCCCCAGATGAAAAGTAGAACGATCGCACCTATTACGGCAAAAGCTATGCTGGGTAGAGTCAATGCTCCGAAGGAAGCTCCACCGCTAGTCCCCACAAAGAGTTGACCTAAATAACCTCCCACTAGCGCGCCCAAAATTCCTAAACCTGTTGTGGCCAGAAAACCGCCGCCTTGAGTTCCCGGATAAATGGCTTTGGCGATCGCACCGGCAATCAGTCCTAAAACAATCCAAGCAATAATTCCCATTTCCGTTTCTCCTGAATGCTTAACTTTTTTCGTTCTCTGTCTTATGTTCTTAGAATAACAACTGCTCTCCCGTCCTTACCTCTACCGTAGGGAAGAATCGAAAGTGGTAGGATTTCTGAGGAATCGTCCGAGTTTGAGGCTTTTTAATACCTCAAAAGAGTTAACCCACTTTTTCTAGGGAAGAAAGGTACTTATGCTCAAGGCAAAAAGGAAATAGGAGAATTTTTTCTGGGACTTTTTGTGTTTTACTGGTAAAAAAATTACAATAATTTTGTGAAACGAGGAAAGTTTGCGCCCGATGGATCTGACTCTGTGCATGATTGTGAAGAATGAAGAGGCAACACTGTCGAGGACTTTGGACAGCGTTAAGGGTGTTGTGGACGAAATAGTGGTGTTGGATACGGGATCGGGCGATCGCACCCGTGAAATTGCCAGAGGATATGGCGCGAGGGTTTATGACTTTGAATGGTGCGACGACTTCGCAGCGGCGCGCAACGAGTGTCTGAAGCACGCCCAGGGCGACTGGATTTTGGTGTTGGATGCCGACGAGGTTTTGGTACCGCAGATTTTACCTCAAATTAAGGAGGGCATTCAGAGCGATCGGCTGCTCCTAATAAATCTCATCCGCCAAGAAATCGGTGCCTCTCAATCTCCCTATTCCCTAGTGTCTCGATTGTTTCGCAATCGCCCCGACATCCGCTTTTCTCGCCCTTATCACGCAATGGTAGACGACAGCGTGGCTGAGATTTTGCATAGGGAACCAACCTGGAAAATAGCTTCTCTGCCCGATGTGGCGATTTGGCACTCTGGTTATCAAAAAGATGCGATCGCAGCAAAAAGTAAATTCCAAAAAGCTCAAGCAGCAATGGAACGCTACATCGCTTATTATCCAAACGATGCTTATGCTTGTAGCAAATTAGGCGCTTTGTATGTAGAAATAGGGCAAATTGGTCGGGGAATAGATTTATTAACTAGGGGCTTGGCTGCTGCGGCAATTGATGATTCTATTGTTTACGAACTCAACTATCATTTGGGAATTGCTTATCGCCAGCAGCAGCAATTTGTTAAAGCCAAAGAACACTATCAAGCGGCAATTAATACAGATGTGATTCCGGCGCTCAAGTTGGGCGCTTACAATAATTTGGGCAATTTGCTCAAAGATGAAGGAGATTTGAAATCGGCTGAAAAAGCTTACAAAGCAGCTTTAAAAATTGACCCCAGTTTTGCCACAGGTCACTACAATTTAGGACTGACGTTGAAGGCAGCCGGAAATTTAGCAGATGCGATCGCCTATTACCGACAAGCGATCAAAATCGCTCCAGAACACGCCGAAGCTCATCAAAACTTGGCAGTAGCGCTGCTGAAAATTGGCAAAATGCCAGAAAGTTTAGCCGAATTCAAAAGAGCGATCGCCCTTCACGAACAGCGCCGCCCATTTGAAGCAGAACGCCTGCGCCGGGGACTGCAAGAAATGGGTTTAATGTAACTGAAATTATGGCTTTTATGGGCGGGCAAGATGCCCACCCCACAATCAAATTCTCGGATTGTGGAACAGGCCGGAAAGCCTGTTCATTAAAAAATATCCCCAGATATGAGATGCCAGCAAAATCAAGCAATTATCTCTACTTTGCCGCTATCCAAATCGTAGCGGCCCCCAACAACTTTAAGCTTGCCCGCTTTGACTGCTTCAGCTAAAATAGGCGACGAGGATTGTAACTTATTTACATTGATTTTCACATTAGCTCTGACTGCGTTATCCCAGGCATCGCCTTGGACACCTTTTGTGGTATCAACTGCGGGTTTAATCGCCGCCACCAAAGTGCTAATGTGACCCGGCACAGCTTTGCCATCTAAAGCTGCTTTAACAGCACCGCAGCGTTCGTGACCCAGAATTACTAATAGCGGCACGCCTAGTTCTACTGCGGCATATTCCATATTCCCGAGAACCACATCGTCGAGAAAATTTCCAGCTACTCGGATATCAAACAAATCCCCTAATCCTTGGTCGAAAATAATTTCGGGCGCAACCCGCGAATCAGAACAAGCCAGGATCGTTGCAAACGGATGTTGACCCTCTGCTACTTCTACAATTCGCGATCGAGCTTGGTCGGGAAATGTCCGTTTTTGCTCAATGTAGCGTTGATTCCCCTCCATCAATTTCTTGAGAGCACCGTCGGGAGTAATATCAGAGATTGCTTCTGCCTTTGCGGGTTGAGCTTGCAAAAGCGCAGGTGCAAAGCTTGCCGCCAGCATCCCTGTACCAGCCTTCAACATTAAATTGCGTCGCGAAATCATATCTCTTCTTCCGCTTTCTGTCATTGCTTGCAACTCGGTTTAATTTTGGGTGTTTTATAGCATAAGATATACCACAAGCTGAACCCTACTTCTTTACTTTTTTTTTACAAGTAGCTACAGCAAAATTTAAACTTAAAAATTCCAAAAATTTGCCCCTTTCTATTTCAGATTTTATTTCCTAAAGGCAACTGCGGTCATCCTTCTGTAGGCAGGGGATGCTAAAATGTATCTCAAACCAATACTTCGGACAGTTTTTGATTGCCAACCGTAGAAAAAGGGTTTCAAGGCGATTCGACAAGTTCGCTACCAACGGAAAATCGCGGGTTTCAGACTACGAACTAAAAACAGTCGGGACTATTGTAAAACTACAATTATTTATCAATGGATCGAAATGTCTTACGTCGCCAGTATCCATATCTATCCGGTCAAGTCCCTTGACGGCATAGCTGTCAGTCAAGCAACTATTCTTGCCAGCGGAGCTCTAGAAGGCGATCGCTCTTTTGCAATCTGCGATGAAGCAGGAGAACTTGTTAACACTAAGCGCAACAGCGGAGTCCATTTTCTGCGCTTATCCTTTGACATCCAAAAGAGAATGGCCGGCATAAAAATACAAGACACCGAACAAGAAATTTTTTTTCATGTAGATAGAGAACGCCCAGGGATAGAATATTGGTTGAGCAACTACTTCGGTTTCCCCGTCAAGTTAATGGAAAACTTGCTGACAGGCTTTCCCGACGATACCGCTGCGCCCGGGCCAAGCATAATAAGTACCGAAACAATCGCCGAAGTTGCATCTTGGTTTCCGAGAGTTTCCGTTAACGAAATGCGCCATCGCTTGCGAGCTAATATTGAAATAGGAGATGTCCCGGCTTTTTGGGAAGACCAACTTTTCCCAGAAGCCAATGAATTAGTCACGTTGAAAATAGGGACTGTAATATTTGAAGCTATTAATCTCGGTCACCCCTGTATCCGATGTCCGCCATATTATGCCCCGAAAGCAACCGATACAAATTTTCAAAATCTACTAAAAGCCAAGCAGGAGGAAATCATGCCTGACTTGGTAAAGAGAGGGTCTTTAAATCACTTTAATCGACTGATAGTTAGTATGCGAGTCTCGGGTCAAGCAGCCGGAAAAATATTACACATAGGAGACGAAGTTCAAATTAGTAGCGCCAGCAAATCCCTCTTTAATACCATTCCTGATTAGTTGTATGGCACGAGTCCGATCAAGCCGGTGGCAACTCCAAAGTAAGCTGACCCAACACACCCGTTCTAAAATCGTTTAACATTTGCCGCGCCGTTCGTTCGACATCTCCTTTATACTTGTCTTTTGCTACCTCGTGCAAATAATCTTCACCATTACTAGAGGCTGCATCTAATTTATACCTGGATTTGAAACCAGATAGTGATATCAACGTCTCATCAGCCGCCTCCAGCCCTTGGAGCAAATCTACCATCGCTGCCGCTACTACCTGATTGTCGTAAGCTGCCTCGCCAATATCTTCGCAAATAGCTAATTTTATGGCATTTTCTTGATTGTTAATGCGGGTTGGGATGACTCCGGGGGCGTCTAATAATTCAATTTCGTCAGAAATGCGAATCCATCGGAGCGATTTAGTTACTCCAGCTCTGCGGGCACTGTCCACCACTCTCCGCCCTAACAGGCGATTAATTAAAGCAGATTTTCCGACATTTGGAAAGCCCATCACCACTGCACGGACTGGACGGGGCAGCATACCTCGATCGAACCTTCTTTTATTTAGCTGCACCCCAGCATTCTGCACGGCATCCGCCACAGCGTCTACTCCTTGACCGTGTTCGGCATTAGTAAAATACGCAGTTTCCCCCTGGGCCTCAAACCATGTTTCCCACGCCTCGCGCGCGCGAGGCGCAATCATATCCATGCGGTTGATGACCAATACTCGCGCCTTGCCGCCCACCCAACTCGGCATTTGGGGGTGGTAAGTAGCTAATGGAATGCGGGCATCTCGGACTTCGAGCACCACATCTACCCGCTTTAGCTGTTCTTTTAATGCCCGTTCAGCTTTGGCAATGTGACCGGGATACCAGTGAATTTTCATAATAGGAAGGAAGAAGGAAGAAGGAAGAAGGAAGAAGGAAGAAGGAAGAAGAAAGAAGGAAGAAGGAAGAAGGAAGAGGGAAGAAGGAAGAAGGAAGAGGGAAGAAGGAAGAAGGAAGAAGGAAGAGGGAAGAATCAAGAAATAATCAGGGAACGGATGAGTGTAACGGATTTAAGGGCACGAAGGAAGGAGGGAATCAGGAAAATGGCAGAAGTAAGCTGTTGGGCATCTAACTTACACTACTGGAAATAAGTAATAAGAAAGAGTTTTCTTTCTTCCTTCTTCCTTCTTCCTTCTTCCTTCTTCCTTCCTTCCTTAAGGCACAATCAAAACTGCACAAGGAGACAGATTGATCACCCGATTGGTAACGCTGTCAGACGCCCCATCATCGGTTAAACCCATCCCCCGACAGCCCATCACAATCAAATCGGCCCCAATTTCGTCAGCTACATCACAAATCGTGAAAGCCGGTTTGCCTTCTCGCTCAATGATTTCAGCTTCGATTCCCTGCTGGGAAAACATCAATTGGGCCTCAGACAGCAGTTTGGCGACTGCTTCCGGGGAACTCATCACCTCTGACGGTGGGGTGGCACCCTCCTCGGCTGGGGGTTCGACTACCGAAAGAATAACTAAACGAGAAGTGTAGGTTTTCACAATATTGACAACCTTTTCCGCGGCTTCGCGGGCTTCTCGGCTTTGATCGACAGGAAATAAGACAGTCTTGAACATAGTGCGCATCTCCCGGACGCGGACTCCGATAAAATGTTTACGTTGAGCCAATCAGTGCCGTTTGTTTCATCTTCCGTTTTTTGTACGGACGCGGTTGAATGCGTCCGAGGCTCCAAGTGCAAGTGACAAGTGCCGCCATTTCAACGGAATTAGACAAAAACACCCATATTAGGAGGTTAATCCTGTGACCAAAAAAACTGTAGCAAATTTATCGGCATCGGACTTATCGGGCAAACGGGTATTGGTGCGGGCGGACTTTAACGTGCCGCTCGACAACGGCAGTATCACCGATGATACTCGCATCCGGGCTGCTCTGCCGACAATTCAAGATTTAGCGTCCAAGGGTGCTAAGGTCATTTTGTGCAGCCACTTCGGGCGTCCCAAGGGTGTGACGGAGAAGTTGCGCTTGACTCCGGTTGCTAAGCGGCTGTCGGAATTGTTGGGCAAAGAGGTCAAAAAGACTGACGACTGCATCGGCGATGAAGTCGCTGCTACAGTCGAGGCGATGCAAGATGGCGATGTGCTTTTGCTGGAAAATGTGCGCTTCTACCCAGAGGAGGAGGCAAACGACCCAGAATTTGCTAAGAAGTTAGCTTCTGTGGCCGATTTGTATGTCAATGATGCTTTTGGTACGGCTCACCGGGCTCACGCTTCTACTGAGGGCGTTACTAAGTATCTGAGTCCTTCTGTGGCTGGGTTTTTGATGGAGAAGGAACTGCAATATCTCGGCAGTGCGATCGACAATCCCCAGCGTCCTTTGGCTGCTATTATCGGCGGTTCTAAGGTTTCTAGCAAGATTGGAGTCATTGAAAAACTGCTCGAAAAGTGCGACAAACTGCTGTTGGGCGGCGGCATGGTTTTCACGTTCTACAAAGCTCGCGGCTTGAACGTTGGCAAGTCTTTGGTGGAAGATGACAAGCTGGAACTGGCTAAGTCTTTGGAAGAGAAGGCGAAGGAACGGGGAGTTACTTTTCTGTTACCTACTGATGTGGTAGTTGCTGATAAGTTTGATGCGGCGGCTAACACTCAAACTGTTCCTGTAGAAAGCATCCCGGAAGGTTGGATGGGTTTGGATATCGGCCCGGATTCAGTAAAAACTTTCCAAGATGCTTTGGCCGATTGCAAAACGGTAATCTGGAACGGGCCGATGGGCGTGTTTGAGATGGAGAAGTTTGCTGCTGGAACTGAAGGTATTGCTCATTCTTTGGCTGGACTTACTAAAACTGGTACTACCACAATTATCGGTGGGGGTGACTCGGTGGCGGCTGTGGAACAGTTGAATTTAGGCGAACAAATGAGCCACATTTCCACTGGTGGCGGTGCTAGTTTGGAACTGCTCGAAGGTAAGGAATTGCCTGGTGTTGCTGCTTTAGATGAGGCTTAATTAAGTTAAGTAGGGCGGGCCAAGCCCGCCTTGCTGCAAGCAGGTCTAAATCAGTGGCTGCGAATCAGTTTTTTGAGGATTTACCGCAGAGGGCGCAAAGAACGCAGAGCAAGAGAAAAGAGAGAAGGACATGGGTTTAACTTCTACAGTTTGCTAGTATAATTAATCCGAAGTAGCAGTGAGGTTTGTTTGTGAAACTTAAAATCTTGGCAACTGTAACGGCAAGTTTAGCTTTGTTTTGGCTTGCAGCTCCCGTTAAAGCTCAAAATCCAGATCATGTCAGGCAATTGCTGGAAAGTAATGAATGCGAAGGCTGTGACTTGAGAAATGCTGATTTATTCAAGGCTAGCTTGTACAGAGCTAATTTAAGAGGAGCCGATTTAAGCGGAGCAAATCTCTATGAAGCTAATTTGTTAGAAGCGGATTTAAGTGATGCTAATTTGTCTAACGCTAATTTAATCAACGCCGAGATGTACGGTGCTGAATTGAATGGTGCTAATCTGCGAAATGCGGATTTGTCTAATGCTTTTTTGGGGCGAGCGAATCTGACGAGTGCTGATTTGCGCGGTGCTAAACTTTTTAATGCGAATCTGGGTGAAGCTTATCTGTTACAAGCTAATTTATCGAATGCCGATTTGAGGCGATCGCTGCTGTTTAGGGTTAATTTAAACCGTGCAAATTTAAGCGGAGCGGATATGTCTTTTGCGGATGTGCGCGATACTAATTTGCAGAATGCTATTTTGTCAAATACTCGGCTTCCGAGGGCTCAATTGAGCGGTACAAATATCGATGCGGCTAATAACGTGCGCCAGGCTGATTTGGAACGTGCCAACTTGCGGGGTACGAATTTGGGGCCGGGGGTTTGCGTGATAACTAATTTTCCTTATTGTGTTTTGAATTTGGAATAATCGGCCCGCTGAGTGCGTCAGCCGCGATTAATGTGGCAGCTACGGCAGTTTTTGACTGGCTGCCGCGCCCTAGGTTTATATCATGTCCGCAGCAGACGCAAGCAATCTTAAGCCCCTGGGATTGCTTGACTTCGCTTCGTTCCGTTCTCTTGGGAGATATCGTAAGTAATTTGCCGGACATTATCAGAGCTGAGCTAAGTTTGGGGTGGTTTGTATCCGTTTTCTAGGGCAAATCTCACAAGCTGAGCCCGATTTTCTAGCTGTAATTTGCTGAAAATGCTGCCTAAATGAGCTTGCACAGTCCGGGGGCTAATAAACAGCCGATCGCTAATTTGTTTGTTAGTATAACCCTGAATAACTTCCCAAAAAACTCTTTCCTCGGCTGGTGTTAAAGGCAAAGGTGCAGGTGCTGGCAATACTGCCACAACTTTTGGCTCCACCGCCCTAGCAGTAGAAGTTTGAAGGAGTCGCACAATCTCGGCGTGAATGCGGTGAGAGCGCTCTAACTGCGCCTTCACCTTAGCTAACATTTCTTCAGAATGAAAAGGTTTTACCAGATAATCGTCAGCGCCGATCGAGTGACCTTCAACTTTTGACTCAATCTCGCCTTGACCTGACAAAAATATAAACGGCACCAACTGTCCCAAACGTGTAGTTCGCAAGCGGCGGCAAAACTCAAACCCGTCCATTTCGGGCATCATGACATCTGAAATTACCAAATCTAGGGGGGCATTCTCAAAAATCGAGAGCGCCTCAAGCCCGGAATTAGCGCATTCAACCCGGTATCCCTGGCTTTCCAGGTACATTGCTAAGACTATTTGACAGTCTGCTTCGTCGTCAACTACTAATATTCTTTCCATGAAAGGCTCGCACCAAATCCAGTTGGACAGTTCTTGAAACTGCGGCTCCCAAAGTAGGAACTTCAATTAGTTTACCTGCTGCAACTTGATAAAAGCTCGCAATTTCAAAACGCCACAATTGCTCCAATAGTCGAATTACAGGCGCGATCGCATAAAATGGGAAGAAGTTAAGGAATGTTGGGCTAAAATTTCCTTCTTGAATTCATCTCTCCAAAAAAGCTACAATTTTTTATGATAGAACGTCAACTTTTATGCATAAAATACAAGGTAAAAAAAAGCATTTTTTTGTATTATACAGAAATCTTGGTGATACTTAAACTATTCCTAGACCCGACATAGAAAGGTTTTTAGATTTTTCTGGTTCGGACACAGGTACAAAAGGGACAACGCGAGCAGGTGCTGCTGGGGGCTGCGCGAAAAAACCCGGGTCGGCAACCAACATACTTTCAATTATCGCTGCTGGTTCGGGGCGGCTGAACAGATAGCCCTGCATGATATCGCACTGATGTTCTTTCAAAAAATCTAGTTCTGCTTCTGTTTCTACTCCCTCAGCAATTACTGTCATATTCAAACTATGACCCAGTAAAATTACTGCTGTAGTAATAGCAGCATTTTGAGTATCTTCATTGGCATTACGGACGAAAATTCGATCGATCTTTAAACTGTCAAAAGCAAATTGCTTGAGATATCCTAAAGTAGCGTAACCGGTGCCGAAGTCATCAATAGCAATCCGAATTCCTAGAGCTTTAAGTTGGTTTAAAGTAGCGCCTGCTACTGTCGCATTTTCTACCAAAGCGCTTTCGGTCATTTCTAATTCTAAATTAGCAGGCTCCAAGCCTGTAGTTTCCAATATTTGGACGATTCGCGCCTTGAGTTCCGGGTCTGACAACTGCCGAGCCGACAAATTTACTGATATTGTAAAGGGCGAAAACCCTGCAGCCAGCCAACTAGCGGCTTGAGCGCAAGCTGAAAGCAGTACCCACTCGCCAATCTGAATAATTAAACCTGTTTCTTCTGCTAATGGAATAAATTCGCAGGGAGAAATTATTCCTCGATCGGGATTTTGCCAGCGCACTAAAGCTTCGGCGCCGATAACTTTGCCGGTAGCAATATTCACCTGGGGCTGATAGTATACCTGAAACTCACCTTGTGCCAAAGCATGGCGCAGCAAAGCTTCGAGAGCAAACTTTTCAGGAGAGAGAGTCGTAACCTTGGTCGAGTCGTTAACTAAATCTTTGAGTCTGGCTTCTGCTTGGTGAAGCGCAACTGTCAGCGGTTGAGTAATAGTTTGCCGTTTCAAGACGCGAGAAGCAATCGCTCCCAGCAATTCAGCCTTGGTAAACGGTTTTGTCAGGTAATCGTCTGCCCCCAAATCCATCCCCCGACGAAAATCGGTTTTATCACTTTGAGCCGTGAGGAAAATAAATGGAATTGTTGCAGCTAGCGAGTTTTGCCGCAGAGTCCGCAACACGTCATAACCGTCGAGTTCCGGCATCTGGACATCGCACAAAATTAAATCAGGTATCTCCGAAAGTGCCATCTGCACCCCAGCTCGACCGTTTTCGGCCGCAATGACCCGGTAGCTGTGAGATTCCAGGAGTTGCAGAAGAGTTTCCCGGATTAATTCGTCGTCTTCAATCACCAAAATTTTGAGCATGATAATTAGATAACAGATGGCACTATATATCTGAACCTGACTAACTTTAGCATACTCAAACTAACGAATTAGTAATTCGGCCAATTAACCAATAAATAATTAGCCAAATGGCTGAATTTTTTCCCTCGGTTCTTAAGTCACAATAAAATAACTGCCCAAATAGGGAAGAGTTCGATATCTTTCAATAGCATAAAAATGCTGCGCCCGACTCGTTTGATAAACTTTTCTTATAAAATAACTGTAGTTTCTCATAAAAGAATGCCACCAACACTGTCACTGCGCGGATAGCCGCAATCACTCAGGCAATCACTTATATGATGTCCGGTTAATTGCTCATAATTAGCCCGTGTTTGTAATTAGGACTTTGGTTTCTTCTAGATGGATGAATCAGGAGGCAGCCTCCTCACCCCAAAAACGGATACTTGCCAACAGCAACAGTCGTGGAGATATCAAACTTTTAGATCCTAGTTTAAGCTCCCAGATTCATCTGTGAAGTAAATCTAAAATCTACAATGGACTGACCGAGATCTTAATTATGGTTGTATAACTGGACATCATATTATGCACTGTTTTAATTCACAGGCTTAGTGGAATTCGCGCAATATTTTTCATCTACAATTGCAGAAGTGATACTGACAGCCTGCATAGATGACGGAATTATTAGGTCTTGCGGAACTACCACTGTCTTTTTACAAACAAGCTCGCTACTGCCTACAGAGGCAAAGTTCCAAGCATAAAATTCGGGAGTGCTGACTGTCGCATTGGCTGGATGTAAACCTAGTGCAGTCACCAATACTAATCCTAAAGTTACTAAAGCTACGATCGCGAATCTCAGCATATTCTTTCTTTGAAACGGAAAACTTACGTGATTGGTATTACCTTATTATTGCCTGGGTCGATCGAGAGCGTCAATCGATTTTAGATTTTAAATTTTAGATTTTCGATTTTCGATTGACCCCACGGATAAATTCGGGGGGCAAGTTTCATCGGATACAGGTTTTTTATTTCTGGACGGATGAATCCGGGGGCTTGTATCCTGGATGCTTTCGGTCAATAGCAGTTATTCCGCCGTCAGATTCAACTCGTAAGCGATCGGCTCAGAGGCTTGAGAAACGACCACGAATTCATAATAACCAGCATCATCCAGCAATCCCGACCAACTAAGCCCATCTGCATCTTGCAGCAAAGCTCGCGCGCCCTTTGTCCGCCCCGGAGTATAAATTGACAGCAGAGTAGATTTGCGCGGTGCTTGCAAATTCACGCGCAAAGTTTGATTTTGAGCGAACCGGGCAATGTAAGCTTTCCCTTCTCCGGGTTTGAGATTGCCTGTGAGGCTTTTGCTGTTCGATAGGCGGTCAAATTCAACGCTTTCGACAGTGGCTCCTGCTTGCAAGGATGCGAGGGCGTCGGCGGTAATTGCTTGCCAAATTTGTCCGATCGGCAAACCGATGATATTGCGATCGCGCGGCTGTTGTGGAAACCAATAAAAGAACTTGGCATCAGCCAAATCGTAAAGAGCCCGACTGCTCAAATTCAGCTTGTTAACCTCAGTTTTCCAGCGATCGATATCGGCGGTGTCGTAAGTGCCCAACCGCGCTCTAGCGTCGCTGCTGAGATTTTCCAGCTTGTCGAGCAACTCGTCGCCGATTTTCTGCCACCTTTCGCGCCACTGGCGATCGTCATCGCCTTCTTTTAACAGCCGTCCGCCCAATTCCGGGTATTTGGCATAGAAAGTCTCGTCCACAAGGTTGACGTAACCGCTATAGAATCGATCGTCAATTTTGAGCTTTACAAAGCGATCTTGCAAAGCATCTTCTTGCTGCTGCTTCGGGCTCGGGCTCTGGGGAATTTTCTGCACTTTGGATTGCAGATTTAACAAATAATTGCCCGCAAACCAGCCAACTCCCCCCATACTTGAGAGCACCGCCACCACAAACAAAACCATTTTCCAAGCAGGCATCTTTTGTTGATTGCCAATAGCAGCACGCACCGGAGTTCCCGGCAGTTTTGGCGCGGGGGCGGGTACTGGTATAGGCGAGTGCTCCGGTGGCTGCGTGGGCCCAAAATCCGGGGCTGGTGGCAAAGGTGGCTGTAAAGGCGGATTGCCCGAGAGAGCGAGCATTACCTCGCGAGCCGAGGAGTAACGCTGGCTCGGCTGTTGAGCAAGCATTTTATCCAGCACCAGGGACAAATTCGGAGACAGAGAACATTCCGCCCGCCAGTTCCAATTGAGCGTCTGGCTGTCGAGCAACTGATGCGGTTCCTTCCCCGTCAGCAACACTAAAACCGTCGCCGCCAGAGCGTACAAATCGCTTTGGGGATAGACGATGCCCATTTGCATTTGTTCGAGGGGAGCATAGCCGAGCTTGCCGATGCGAGTCGCGGGCGCGGGAGTGCCGTTAGCCTCAGCGAACAGAGACTCTACGGTGGCGGCAAGTTGTTTTACTCCGCCGAAGTCGATCAGCACCGGCATCCCGTCAGAACTCCGCAGAATCAGGTTGTCCGGGGAGATGTCGCGGTGAATCACTCCCAAAGAGTGAATGTATTCGAGCACGGGCAAAATCTGGAGCAGCAGTTGATTGATTTCTGCCTCTATGAACCGCAAACCCTGACGCTTGCGGGCGTCCAGCAGGAAGCGGTAAGTTTGACCGGGAACGTAGTCTTGAACGAGAAATAGGTAGCCTCGATCGCTGATACTGACGCGGAAGAGTTCGCGGAAGCGCGGGATTTGATTGTGTTGCAGCTTGTAGAGAACTCCTGCTTCCCGCTCGAACAGTTCCTCGGATTTTTGTAAAGCGTAACTTCCGTGTACTTGGGGCGCAAATTCTTTTAAAACGCAGGGTTCGTTAAATCGGTGGGCATCTTCAGCTAGGTAGGTGCGCCCGAAGCCTCCGTGTCCCAATTCGCGGACGATGCGGTAGTGGTTGTTGAGAGTTATGCCGGGGTAGATGGGATTGTTCATTGGAACTTGCTGCGTCGGATTTTCACGCTTGACTGAGACTGAGGATTTTGGGCGATCGCTGAATTAATCTTGACATAGTGTGTCAGTGTTTATTAGTCGCTCGGCAGCTTGCCTATCCCCTGTGGTTATTGTTAAAAAAGCGGTTTCGTGGTATTGAAGTTTATCTACTGCGCCATCTTTTCGATTCGATCGACCTCAAAGTGTGTTCAAATTTTTAGTGTCCAGCCCAATGTGCGATCGGGTCGTTAGCGCTACTAATTGAATCTTGAGCGATCGAGGTGCAAAATACCCATTTTAAGGAGCAAATCATGCAGCCAGAACAGCGTCAGCGAGCAATTGGGGCGTTTGAAGAGTTTTTGAGGGCGCCGCTTGAGGAACGATTGCAACACCAGCAGAATCGAGTTGCCGAAGCGGGGGCGATCGCGCTTTTTCAAAAAGTCGCGGCCACAGTACCAGCTTACCAGACTTTCCTAGCTGCACTCAACATCGATCCCGCCTCAATTAAAACCTTTGAAGACTTCCAAAAATTGCCGCTAATTACCAAAGAGAATTATTTACGCTGTCACCCGCTACCTCAGTTGTGCTACCAGGGCAAATTAGAAACTTGCGATTTCATTGCTGTTTCATCGGGTTCGACAGGAAACCCGACATTTTGGCCGCGTTTTATCAGCGACGAGTTGCAAATTGCCGCTCGTTTTGAACAAATATTTCACGACAGTTTTTACGCCGAAAATCGCTCAACTTTAGCTGTCATTTGCTTTGCGTTGGGGACTTGGGTAGGCGGAATGTACACGGCAAATTGCTGCCGCTATCTAGCGAGTAAAGGCTATCCAGTTACAGTTGTAACGCCTGGGAATAATAAGGCTGAGATATTTCGAGTTGTGCAGGAACTTGGGGAGCATTTCGAGCAAGTAGTATTGTTGGGATATCCGCCGTTTATTAAGGATGTGATTGATAGCGGAATTGCTGGGGGTGTGGAGTGGCAAAAATATCGAATTAAGATGGTGTTTGCGGGGGAAGTGTTTAGCGAAGAATGGCGGAGTTTGGTGAGCGATCGCACTAATTCTGACAATCTATATTACAACTCTGCGAGCCTTTACGGTACTGCCGATGCGGGCGTTTTGGGCAACGAGACACCGCTGAGCATTTGCATCCGCCGCTTTTTAGCAAACAATCCCGAAGCAGCACGCAATTTATTCGGGGAATCGCGGTTGCCAACGCTGATGCAGTACGATCCGAAAAGTCGCTTTTTTGAAATAAATAATGACGGCACGCTGTTATTTTCTGGCGACAACGGCATCCCGCTAATACGCTATCACATCTCCGATAACGGCGGTTTAATTTGTTACGAAGCAATGCTAAATTTTTTGGCAGAATGGGGATTTAACCCTGTGGCACGTTTGCAGCAAGAAGCAGCTATGAAAGTTTCTGATTTCCCCAGAGGAATTCGCTGCTTGCCCTTTGTCTATGTATTCGGGCGATCGCACTTTACCGTTTCCTACTTCGGTGCTAACATTTACCCGGAAAACGTCACCGTAGGTTTAGAAGTTCCCGCCATTCGAGAATGGGTGACGGGAAAATTTGTACTGCAAGTCAAGGAAGATGCGGATCAAAATCGGTTTTTATCGGTGGTTGTGGAATTAGCAGCGGGGGTGGATGGCCACGAGGAGATGAAGCAGGCGATCGCATCTTCAATTCTCGCGCAATTGCGGCGGCTAAATAGCGAATTTGCTAATTACGTTCCGCCAGAATATCAGTTACCTGTGGTGACATTAACGGAGACGGGCGATGCAGAGTATTTTCCGATTGGGGTGAAGCACCGATACACGCGGCAGTAAACCGTGTTTTTGTGAGTAGGGGGTGCACTAAATTGTATCGGGATCAATATTTAATTCTCGCAGTTTCGCGGCCAGGCGATCGGCTCGTTGAGCTTCTTGTCCGGCTCGTTGAGCCTCTTCGTCGGCTCGTTGAATCTCCCTTTCTGCAACCTCTTCTGAAGTAGGGACAAGCTCTCCTTCTGCGGTAAAGAAACGCAATTTTCCGGCACAAATTCCCAAACTCAAATCGAGTTGTTGACTCCGCAGATGCCCGGATTCGTTCGGTGCGATTGCTTCATATTCCCCGTCAACTAAATGAAACCCAGCTAATTCTAAAGTTTCTGGGTCAAACCAAAAGTAGTCGTGAGTGCGAAAAGTATCTTGATATAGTTGTTTCTTAAAGTTTTTGTCTACATCCGCTGTTTTGGGAGACAGGATTTCTACGATAATATTGGGGTACTTTCCCTCTTCATCCCAAACTACCCAGCTTTTCCGAGTTTTGCGTTCAGTTCCGAGTACCACAAAAAAGTCTGGACCCCGGAAGTCTTTCGATTTGAGTTGCTTGGGACTGTAATAAATGGTGAGGTTTCCAGCAGCATAGAAATCATTTCTATCTCGCCACAGCCATTCTAGACAGTTGAGGAGTAGGATTATTTGTCGGAGATGCAGTTCTGTTTCCACCGGAGGTTCGTCACTGTATAAATCGCCTGAAGGAAAGATAACATTTTCTGGTATCTCTTGTTCTGGTATTTCTTGGGTAGTAGCTAATTCTGCGGTTGCGGACATGGCTGCTGGCTGAGGAGTAAGAGGTTGTCTGTCTATTTTAGCAAGCTTTTCATATCTCTGCCGAGGACTATTCTGAAACCCCGATCGCACTTTTTGCCCAAAAATGCGATCGAACACCGAACAATTAGTGTTTAACTATTAGCAATTACCGCTTTATTGGCCGTCAGCTTCCCTGAGAGCAGCCAAAATTTCCGGTCGTTTCATGCGCGCGTAGCCCCGAATTTTCCGGTCTTTGCCGATAGCCTTCAAGCCCCTCAGCGAAAGAGTTTCGTAGTCTTCCGTTGGGGACGGAAACGGCAACTCCAACTGCAACTGCGGTAGCTGAGGTTTCTGCTGTGCTTTCGACTGCTTCTTGGGCTGTGTTTTTGACGGCGTTTTAGGTTGTGCCTCGGGCTGTATTTCTGAGTGCGTCGCTGCGCCTCCGAGTTGGCGGCGCAGCGTTTCAATTTGATTTTTTAGGTCATTTTCTACGTCTTCAATGGCGTCAGAAACAAACTGATTAATGGTTTGGACTGTGCGTTCTAGTTTTCTTGACAGCAGTTTTTCCAGTTCATCCAACTGTCTCAAAGCGGCTTCAAGATTTACCTCAGAAATAACCGCCGATGTTGGCGGACGGTTGCTGCTCGATTGTTCAATTTTTTTAGCCATTTTATCTACCTTTTCATGAAATGCTTTTTCCACTTGTTCGAGCAAATGCTTAATCTGTTCTATTTGGTTGCGCTCAAAGTTCTGCTCAGTTAGAGCTTTTAGGTGCTTTTTTAGTAGTTCTTCATTTTTTTTAACAGATTGTTCTATTTGTTTTGTTAGACTCTCTACCTTTTTTTGAAATGATAGCTCAAATTGTTGCAGTAGAGTCTCAATTTGTGCAGTTTTATGAGTCGTTTGCGGAGCTAAATGTTCCATTTCTGCTTGAGCAACAGCTACCTCCTCGTCGCTCATTTCAAATACCCAAGCCCACATTTGCTCGATGCCGAGTTCTTTAGCAACAATACACCAATCTGAGCCGCAGACAACTTCATATTCTTCTTCATTGCTGTAAGCTTCAGTGCGGCGCACAATTAAAGGAATCAAGTTGCTGCCTTGCTCGATGAGACTTCTCCTGAGATCTTCGCGGCGTTTGCGGGGAATTTCCCCCCTCTGAGGCTCTGGTACTGCAATTTGGGAAGTGTAAATCTGACTGTGACTAATTGGCTTAATCCGCAAATATTCAACTATTCGGTTTTGATCGGACGATCGATCCATCTTGTTACAAGTCCCCTTTTGTCATTTAAATCTGGTGTGTATGTATTTATGTATATTTGTACTTTACAGCCTCAATTTTAAGTGCTGCTGAACTAACCCAAGAACTCTAATTGTCGGGTGCGCCACAAGCACTTTACCAAAACTGCGATCGAACTCGGTTATCTGGGGAGATATCGCCTTGCTGCTGTACCTGTGCGGTGACAGCCCGGCGATCGCCAAAAGTTACTGCAATTCCTAAAAAAAGCGACTGTGATGAGTTTAACTGGCTGTGGGGCACCAATGATACACTGCTTTACTCATCTTTACTTTTTTTCGCGTCAGGGCGATCGGGCTGGGGTTGCGAGTTGCGATCGCAATTGCCATTTATACGAAAGCCAGCTTTAATATCCCCTTTATTCTTTAGTCTCAAGCGAGAGGGACGGAAGTTCGTGTAGGATGGGTTTCAACCGCCGAGTCTAATCGGGTTTTTCAACTTTTGTCGGGCGGGCTTTGAGCGCCCCAAAAATGCAATTGAGATGGCTGAAAGCTTATAAATATTTTTGCCACTTGTCAATAAGCTTAATCATTGTTTTTTCCCCTAACCCTTTAATGCGTTCCAACACATTTTCAAAAGATGCAAACTGCTCCAAATCTCGCTCTTTGATGATTTGTTCTATTATTTGAGCTTTGATGCCAGCATTTTTCAAATTTGTAGCCAATTTGAATTTATCTTGAGTGTTGAGTGCTTCCAACAGCGGAACAGGTTTGGGAATGCGGCTTTCAACATCTTTAACCCTCTCTATCAGCGCCTGTTTTTCCCGCATATACTCGGCTTTCAATTCATTAATTCTGTTTTCCAATCTACTTTCAATATTTGTCAGTCGCTGTTCAAAGCTGGAGGACTGTTGCGGAACCACAGTTACACTTTGATTCTCAGTGATTGCGGTTTTTCTGAGAATTTCAAGTTGTTTGAGGAGAAGTTCTTCATTTTCTTCTTCCAGGATGAATGCTCCGATTGTCTCGCCTTTGGGAGCATCTATTTCCTTTGCTCTCGCCGCCGCATAGTATTCAAAATCTCCGTCTACTATTTCGTAAGCATCCATACCGTTTCGGCGGACAATTATCGGATTAATCAATCCTCCTGACTCTAAAATCAGTCTCGCTAATTTATCCAAATCAGGCTCTGCAAAATTGGAACGGGGTACTGCGGATGTAATTTTTTTAACTGCAACCAGTGACGGAGATAATTTTTTCATTAGTTTTTACCTATTTTTTCCAAAACTTCGAGTGCTAGCATTTCAAATTCTTGGGATGCGATGCAATCAGGCTTAAAGTCTAGCACTGAAATGGGATCGGCGATTTCCATATTTCCCACGATTTGAAATTGTTCTGCACACTTTGCTAAATCGTCTCTCTCGTAAATTACGCTGTCCATGATTTCAAAGCCGTAGCGTTTGGGAATTGCCTCCCTCCGCTTGGGCAAACTGTACTGTACAAATTTACTATTAGTTGAGATTTTGCAAGAGAGTACGCCTAAAACTTCTAGAGGTTTCTTGCCAATTTGTTTTTTGAATCCATTAACTTTTTTAATAAAATCCTTGACATTAATCAGTCCTTGATTGGCAAAAGGTTTTAAGTCAGAAGGAATAATTAAATAATCTGCCGCAATTAGGGCAACTCTAGCATAAAAATTCAACGATGGCGGCGTATCAATCAGTACAATATCATATTTATTCTGTACTTCTGCTAGCTTCTGAATTAAAATCATTCGGCTGTAATCTAGTTGATTGAGTTCCATTTCATATTGCATTAAATCAATGTGGGAAGGAACCACATCTATTTCGGGATGGCAAAAATTAGACTTGCGAGCTACTTCTGCGATGGAGAAAAAGTCTTCTGATTGCAAAACTTGAAGAATATTATTATCTTTCAAATCATCTTGTTCTTCATCCTCAAATTTAACTAAACCTGTCGCAAAGGTTGTATTTGCCTGACTGTCTAAGTCGATCACCAAGACTCTCTTACCTTTCTTGCTCAGCGCAGCAGCTAAATTGACTACTGTTGTAGTTTTGCCAACGCCGCCTTTGTTATGGTAAACTGCAATAACTTTCATACTATTTTGCCTTTTTTGGGGAACGGTTACATCGGATTTAAGTTGAGGCTTAACTGGATTATTTTCAGGTATTTGTTCCGGTTCAGAGATTTGACTTTGCTCAGGTTCTGCGGTGGCGGGATTGTTGGGCTGTACTGGGACTTCGCTAATTAACTCAGGACTAACCAAATTAATTTTACTATCTTCCAGTTTGAGATTATCGGGATTTTTTATAAAGTTTAAACGATCTCTGCCAATTAAAGCGATAATTTCCTCAATTCTATTTTCAAGGTCTTGTCCAGCACACTTAAAGACTAGCTGAATATCATCGGCGATTCTTGCATAAATTCTAATTTCTTTACCGTTAGTTATGAGGCCGTAGCGGATGCTCAAACTTGTTAAATAGCGATGGAGTTTTCGCAGGTGGCGGTCTAAATTTTCCTTCGGATGTTTAGCCTCCATGACTACACTCATCGGTGAGTCTGTCTCGACGACTATGGGGATAACTTGGGTGGCAAATGAGAGGAAGTCTAGACGAATATTCCCAAATGCTATTTCTTGGTGCCAAGTGTCGGGAGTATAGCCTAACTTTGGTAGCAGATAGCTGACAATAAGTTTGCTTTCTACTTCGCTTTCGTTGCGACAGTTATTGGGATTGAAAGTCATTCGATTTTAGATTTTAGATTTTAGATTGGGAATGACTGATTTAATAATGGTAGGGATTGTGATATTGACAGTAGGGCGCGCATTCCGCCTCTGACAAAGGCTACGGAGTTTAATATCGAAAAACCCGGTTGTGTTTGACAAACCGGGTTTTTCTGGCATTTATCGCGTTGAAAACTTACTTGGTTTTAGCGTTAAATTCCTGCAAGGTTTGATAGCCGCCAGCCGGATCGTATAGGTGACAGTTGTCGGCAATCCGCTTCATTAAAGACCAAGAAAATTCTGTTTCGTAGAGATGATCTTGCCAATTATCCTTTAAGCTGCTGTGGGCGAGGCGCAAATTGTACCAGGGAATAGCAGTTGAAAGGTGGTGGGGAACGTGCACGTTAATGTCGTGGCACAGAAACTCTACCCAGCGGGGATAATCGCAGTGAACTGTTCCCGATAGTTGCGCTTGGGCTTCGTCCCATTCTTCCGGTTCTTTAAAGGAAATGTCTGGTGCTGTGTGGTGAACGATCGTAAAAGTGCTCATCCAGAAATGGTAAACCAGCCAGGGCATCAACCAAAATTTGACAAATCCCCAAATGCCTGTTGTTGCAATTAAAATCGGGAATCCGATCGCAGCACCGATTAAAACCACTAACACAGAAAACCGGACTTGTTCTTGTTTCTGTTGGCCTGTGAAGCGCCACCACATAAAGTGTACTTTTGCCCAGTGGGCGATCGAGCCGATCCACCACATCCGACCGAAAATTAAACTATAAGCTATTTGTAAAGCCTTGGGAGCAGCAGCGTAGTCTTCCGCTGTCATGGGTTGCCAAGCATTATCTTCGCCAATTTTGTTGGTGTGCTTGTGGTGATAATTGTGTCCGTGCCGCCATGCGTGAAACGGGAAAATTAACGGCAAAAAGGCGAGATGTCCGACTAAATCGTTAACCCAGCGGCGGTTAGCAAATGACCGGTGACCGCAGTCGTGACCGATCACAAAAAAACCGGTTAATCCGGTTCCTGTGAAAATCCACATCAGGGGTAGTAGAAACCAAGGAGAGACTGCTATGCCCCAATAACCGACAGCAAGTAGCAAAACGTTGACAATAACTTTTGTCCAAGCTTTGCGGGGGTTTTTGACGAATACTTCCCGCGGCAGGGTTTTGAGAATATCTTTGAGGCGCAGGTTGGAAGTGTCACTTGCGGATATCAAATTTAGTGGTTTTTCGATCGATGCTGTCATAAACTGATTTCGATTCTCCGTATGCTATGAGCATGGCTTAACAAATTAGCGCAATGAAAAAGCGCAGTAAAATGTCAGCTCGTTGCCAGGTTGTGGCAGACGAGTTGAGCAGTAGGCAAGCGCGTTTTAGCAAATGCTAGCGATCGCTATCCGCAGTTAGGAATTTCTGGCACTTTCGGCAAAAAATACTGCGGGTAGCAAAACCTTGGTTTTTATAACACAGGGGCAGCACAGTTAGCATTAGCGACTGTTGTCTGCTAATTGCTGTTGCTGCCAGAAATGGGGTCTAGAGCCGACAAGCCAGCGATCGAGCGTTGCTGTTTGAGGCTTTGCACTTCCAACAGCAAGGATTCGATTTCCGCTTGCAAGTGCAGGAACTTAACTTGCTGGTCGGCTTGGTAGGGGCACTTCACCGAATCTACTTTGCGGGCAAAAGTGGTCGATAGGGTAGAAGAACTAGCCATTTCGGGATTGCTCGCGGTAACTTGAGGCCGGGAAAGAGTGGATGAATTATTTGACATTAGTAATTGGGTAGACATATCTACACATTCACACCATTAAGTTACTTTAACCTGAACCGATCGTATTAAACATCAAATTAACCGATCGAGCTAAAATTAGTGTAAATTCCTTGGCCATTGCCTAAAACCATTGACATCGTGACCCTGATTCTACCTGCTACTGACTCTGCTGCTAACTCCGCTGCCCGCGCAGCCGAGCCGAAACGCTACGGCTGGCCCGGCTTGATCGAAGCTTATCGCCCCTACCTGCCTGTGACGGAAACCACGCCGGTAGTCACTCTCCAAGAAGGCAATACTCCTCTGATTCCAGCACCTGCGATCGCCTCTCTCATCGGTCGAGACGTGCGCGTCTTGGTCAAATACGACGGCCTCAACCCCACTGGTAGTTTCAAAGACCGGGGGATGACAATGGCGATTTCCAAGGCAAAGGAAGCTGGTGCGGAGGCAGTAATTTGTGCCAGTACCGGCAATACTTCTGCCTCCGCGGCCGCCTACGCCAGACGCGGAGGAATGCGAGCTTTCGTGTTGATTCCCGAAGGTTACGTGGCTTTGGGCAAGCTGGCGCAAGCTTTGCTTTACGGTGCGGAAGTAATTTCGATTGGGGGAAATTTCGATCGGGCCCTAGAAATTGTCCGCGAAATGGCTGTTAACTACCCCGTGACATTGGTCAACTCAGTCAATCCTTACCGTTTGGAAGGCCAGAAAACCGGCGCTTTTGAAGTGGTGGACGCTTTGGGCGATGCGCCCGACTGGCTGTGCATTCCCGTGGGAAATGCCGGAAACATCACAGCATACTGGATGGGTTTTTGTCAATACCATCAAGCAAAAAAATGTTCGCGCCTGCCGCGGATGATGGGATTTCAAGCCGCTGGGGCTGCACCTTTGGTGACGGGACAGCCCGTGGCGAACCCGGAAACCCTGGCGACGGCGATTCGGATCGGCAACCCCGCTAGCTGGAAACAGGCGATCGCAGCTTCCGAAGCGAGCCGCGGCAGTTTTGCAGCAGTCACCGACGCCGAAATTCTCGACGCTTACCGTTTGTTAGCATCGCAGGAAGGAATTTTCTGCGAACCGGCGAGTGCAGCTTCTGTGGCCGGTTTGCTGAAGGTAAAAGACCAAGTTCCGACTGGGGCGACAGTGGTTTGCGTGCTGACTGGTAACGGTTTGAAAGACCCGGATACGGCAATTAATCACAGCAACAATCAGTTTAAAAGTGGCATTGCTCCGACTTTGGATGCAGTAGCTGGGGCGATGGGATTTTAGAAGAAGGAAGAAGGAAGATCGAAACAGGCAAGATGCCTGTTCCACTCTTAGTTAAAATCTCTTGTGGGGCGGGCATCTTGTCCGCCCGTAAGCCATCGAAACAGGCAAGATGCCTGTTCCACTCTTAGTTAAAAACTCTTGTGAGGTGGGCATCTTGCCCGCCCCTAAACGTATCAATAAACCCCTGTGAGATAACTTGTTCTTGCTCGACTCAGCGAGACAATTTTGTCATTATATTATGACTAAGCCTACTGCAACCCTGTTAATTGCCTGTCCCGATCGCAAAGGACTCGTCGCCTTACTTGCTAACTTTATCGCATCCCATAACGGCAATATCATCCACGCCGATCACCATACAGATTTTACCGCCGGATTGTTTCTGAGCCGGCTAGAATGGCAATTAGATGATTTTGACTTAACCACCGAACAAATAACACCTGCTTTTAGTGAAATAGCCAAGGACATACAAGCCAATTGGCAATTGCATTTCTCCCATCAAATTCGGCGGATTGCCATTTTTGTAAGCCGTCAAGAACACTGTTTATTAGACTTGATTTGGCGACAACAATCTCAAGAAATCAGATGTGAAATTCCCCTGATTATCAGCAACCATCAAAATTTAAAGCCTCTTGCCGCACAATACGGTATCGACTTTGAGTATATTCCCATTACTAAAGACAATAAAGCTATTCAAGAAGCACAACAGTTAGAAATTCTTAAGAAATATAATATCGATCTAGTAGTTTTGGCGAAATATATGCAAATCTTAAGTCAAGACTTTACGATCGCATTTCCCAATCTGATTAATATTCACCATTCATTTTTACCCGCGTTTGTGGGTGCAAATCCCTACGAAAGGGCTTATGAAAGAGGGGTAAAAATTATCGGTGCAACAGCCCACTACGTTACACCTGATTTAGATGCGGGGCCGATTATCGAACAAGATGTTGTGCGCGTCAGTCACCGCGATGAAGTGTCCGATCTGGTTCGCAAAGGTAAAGATTTAGAAAGGGTTGTCTTAGCAAGAGCCGTGCGATATCATTTACAAAATCGTGTTTTAGTTTACGGCAATCGGACTGTGGTTTTTGCTTGAAAATTAGGCATCATATCAATCCTGGTTTGTTACTTTTTTAATCACTCGGCGACTGCTCTCAATTCCGGTTGCACGAGCGCAGTGCAGCGAATTCCAAAGTTTTCTCAACTTGATATTTTTCATGAATTGTGGCGCGGTTAAGATTGCCCGTTGTCGTCAAGTTGCGATCGCCCTTGGGCCACTTTTCCCACATATCCGCCAATACTGCGAGGTTTCGGAACTTTACTTTTACCCGCAGGCCATCCTTCGCGCTGCTGGGAGCGATCGCCATCGGTTTCTTCGGTTTGGTCGTGAAACAAAATTTGTCGCGTGGGATAAGGCAAATCGATGCCGTTTTCCACAAGCTTTTTTTTAATAGCACAAATTACCTTGTCGCGCGATCGCATATCGTCAATTCGGCGCGGCGGAGCAATCCACCATCGAACGCGAATATTGACGGTACTTTCTGCTAGCTGAACCACCAGCACATCGGGTGCAGGATCTTTCAACACTTCATTTACGCTGTACAATGCTTCCAGCATTAACTGCTTGGCGCGGTCAATATCGTCGTTGTAACCAATACCAAAATCGTATTCCGTGCGGCGTTTATCGAAAGCAGTATTCACTGTCACCGCATTTGTAAACAATTCGGCATTGGGAATGACAATCCGGCGACCATCATAGGTTAGGATTGTTGTAGCGCGGGTCTCAATATTTTCTACCGTTCCCTCAAAGTTTTTAAACACAATCTGGTCATCGATTCGGAACGGTTCAGTCAACAGAATTAGGATACCGGCTAAGAAGTTTTGCAAGATATCGCGAAAGGCAAAACCTATCGCCACCCCGCTAATTCCCAGCAATTGAATCAAATCCCCAGCTTTAAATGTGGGAATTATAATCGAAAGCGCAACAAACAGACCAACTAGAACGATCGTACCCTGCGCCAACCGTCCTAACACCAACCCCAAATTTCGTGCTTGGTGGTGGTTGCGGGTTACCCGCCTGACCGCTCTCTTAATTGCCCCGCCCACGCAGAAAAAGATTGCAAAGACAATTAACGCCAGCACAATATTGGGCAACATGATAATCAAGCCGTCGATCATGCTCTCCATCTTTAACCAGACTGCGGATATCTCTGCCTTCATGAAGTTTCCTCACACATCAGTCGTTTTCGATATTAGTAACAATTAGTTGGGTTGAACTCTATCTATAGACTGTAGATTGGTACGACGCGAGGCAGATTTTTTGGCTGTTTTCAAAATTTTGAATGCGGATTATAGGTTGGCGAATAGTACAGTTACATCGATCAGTCAACCATCTGTAGATGCGGAATAATAAAGAAGCAGATGAATTAAGGCTGCTTAATTGCAGGAAAAACAAAAACAAGGAATCGCTGACTAAATTGCACCTGCTAAGGCGATTCGCCCTGCCGACAATTCCTGAATTTTTAGCTCCTAATTCCCAAATGGTGGTAGATCGAGTAACTGATTTTTAGAAGGTGGAAGCTGGGCGGGATTTTTGCCTGTTTGGGCGGAAGTTTGACGTATTTCCAGAGCAGTTTCGCCAGGATTTGCAGTGCGAGTAGGTACTATTTCTAAAGAATATACTGTCTCCGTTTTTGCAGGGGCAGGATTTTGGGCTTTCGTGAGCAAGTCAACGGCATCTCCGAGGGCGCTAGTTAAATTTTTGCTAGTTTCGGCGTGACGAGCCTCTTCTTGTTTGAGGGCTTGAGTGAGTTGTTTAACTTGTTCGATCGCCCGATCGCGCTCTTCGAGAACTTCTGCTAACTTAGCTTTAAGTTCGCCTACTGTTTGCAGTTGTTCGACTTCCTGCTGGCGAGCAACTCCAGCATCGTCGCCTTCGGGTACAAGGGGCGAAAAATTTTGTAATTGCTCTATTTGTGCTTCCAGAGAAGCGATGCTTTGCTGAGTTAATTTAGCATCATTCCGCCGCTGCTCGGCTTCGGTATTGTAGAGTTGGCGCCACTGAGCCGCACTTTCACCGGCCTCATCTCGATCGCGCGAAACTTCTGTTAACTGCTGTTGCAGTCGCTTGATTTCATCTAACCACTGTCTGACATCCTGAGCCATATTGATTTTAGATTTTAGATTTTAGATTTTAAATTTTAGATTAGCAATGGCTTAATTAAATAACGCTCCTTATTTCCAGTTGCGCGATCGTCCTGCATCCATTTTCCCTTTTCTAATTCCCCGTCTCCTGTGCGCTATGAACATTTTTTACTGGTTGCGCTACCTGATTTTAGCTTTGTTTCAGGCATTTTTGAGGCTGCTTCGAGCTCTCAAACGGAAATTAGGTGGTTTTTGGCTGTTTTGTCGGTGTTTGACTTGGGGCACGCTTAAGGAAGTCGGCGCGAAGGCAGGAGAACAGCGCTTGCCGGGGCTGTCTGCGGAAATGGCCTACAATTCTATGCTGGCGCTGTTTCCGGGGCTGTTGGCTATCTTATCTGCGATCGCCATCTTTGAACCTTTGCAGTCAACACTGTATCAAATCGCCCGTCTTTTGGGCGAAGTCATACCGGATAACGTTCGGAATTTGATTGGCGGCTTAATCAAAGAAATTTTGTTAACTCGCAGTAAAGGGCTGTTTTCGGTCAGCTTTTTTGCGTCGCTTTGGGTATTTTCTGGAGTAATGAGCGCGGCGATGGCTGCACTCGATCGCATCCATCAAATCCCGAGGGATCGAACTCGACCATTTTGGAAAGCAAAACTTATTTCTCTGGCGCTGAGTATCGGCACAATTATACTATTGATTCTGGCATCGGGAGTAGTATTTGTCAGCGACTTAATTGTACAAGCTATTGCCCGCCAGAGTTGCCTGCTGGAGTCCGTCGCCACTTGCGATTTAAAAGATGTTCAAAATTGCTTGCTGCTCGCCGATAATTGCCCTTTGGAGTCGCAACTGTTAGGTGTTTGGCGGCTGTGGCGGTGGCCGATTTCTTTAGGAATTGTATCACTGGCTTTTGCCTTTGTTTACCGCTACGGGCCGAGCCGCCGTCAACCAGATATTCCTATTTTGTCGGGAGCTGTTTTTGCAGCTATTTTGTGGGCGCTATTTTCAGCTTTATTTCGGTTTTATGTTTGGCATTGGGGCAATTTCAGTTGGACTTACGGCACGATCGGAACTTTTATTGTGTTGCTGCTGTGGCTCGATCTTTCTTCTTTGGTGATGCTGATCGGCGCTCAGTTGAATGTGACAGTGGGAAAGGCAATGAAACAATCACAATTAAAATAATTTGTTACTTGTTATTTGTTATTTGTTATTTGCCGGATGCTGGCTTACCGACGGAGTAAAGTGCTGAGGATACCCGCAACGAAAGACAACAAAATCAGTATCCAGATCACAGCACCGGGAATGAATGTCAAGATGCCAACACCTCTGAGAATCCAAACTAGGAGGGTGAAGCCCAGGATAGCCAAAAAGATGCGGGTAGATAGTCGCATTTGAAATCTAGGAGAATTAGCCATGTTGAATGTTAAAGTTTTGTCTGGATCAATGATAGCTGTTTTATTGGCGATCGGCAGTTACCTCACTTTAATTTCGGTTCCGGGTTCCGCTATTGCGCTTGGGGGTGCAAATGTCTTGGGAGAAGCGGCAAAGGCTGCTCAAAAAACGCCTGCTGCGAGTTTAACAATTTCCGATCGCACAATTGGAGCGGCGAAGGTGGGGATGACTTTCGGACAATTGAAAAAGGCTCTGGGTTCCACGGCGCAGTTTAAGGTAGAGTCTCCTTTTATGGTAGACTTTGATGCTGTGGCTGTCAGCCAGTCGGGAAAAGTGCAATATCGGATTATTTATGCTGCGGGTACAAAGCTAAAAGATACGGATGTCATTGAACTTTTGATGACTGAGAATTCTAATTATAAAACAGTTCAGGGCGTTGGGCCGGGAATGACCCTCAAACAAGCCGAGGTCATTTACGGCAAAGCTACTTTATCTTATAACGTGGATAATGAATCGAGAGAAGGGGTTGTATTTGCTAAGCAACCCACTAGAAACATTATGTTTGTTCCCAAGGCTGAGGGGAAGCAGTTCGCGGGGGTTTACGGGGCCGGTCAAGGGGGATTTTATCAGACTAATAAATATCAGCCGAATGCTGTGATTCGCTCTGTGATGGTGCGGAAGTAAGTTAGTAGAAACAGCCCAACAAATAACTCGGCAATTGAAATCGCTTCTACAGAAACTATCGTCCCAGTAGAGGGAGACTCAAGAAAGGAAGGACGATCGCACTTATCAAAAAAAGTGTGATCGCCAATGTTTAGTTAACTGAAACCGCCGCAAAAATTACCATTTATAACGCGCTGGTAACGGGATTGGAAGGGCGGCAGGTCGCGGATAAACGGTGACTGTCGCCACTGCGATCGAATACAACCTCAAACTTAACGTGAGGTATAGTTTGTCGCAGAAACTGAAAATGCCCGTCTGCATCAGAACGACTGCGGAAGCGGGCAACGATCATCCATTGATGAGAAGGTAACAAACGGGCGATCGCCCAACAGCACAAGCGTTCTTTGTACGTCATAATAGAATCCGTCTCCAGTGAATTGTTGGAGCCAGAGCCAGCCCAGAACCTTGGACAGTTGAGGGGCTGGCTTTTGACTGTTTACAGGTGGCAGTATAACACGTTATGACGTACAATAAGATAAAATGACTTAAAATGAGATATTTTTATCGGTCTTAACTCAAAACAGCGTAAGATGGACTGTGTTGAGATGTTTTGCAGTGCAACGAATGGCTTCACGGGGACGAGTTACCGCATACTTGCCAGAGGAGATTCAAAAAGCTCTGGAAGAATGGGCAGAAGAAGAAAGCAGATCCGTTAGCAGTTTGACAACTTACCTGCTTACGAAATCTGTTAGAGAGCGCCAAGAGCAGAAAAAGGACGAATCCCGGAGCGATCGCCCGAGTTGAATTGGCGCGATACAGAAAGGGTTTGGAGTGTAAAATTTAAGACAATTGAAGTAAAGCCATGCCGTCCAATGCCTTCACGTATGCGAGTCACAGTTACACTGCCAGAAGACGTTCACCAAGCCTTGTCCGAATGGGCCGAAGAGGAAGATAGAACGATCGCAAACCTGCTTTCCCATGTGGCCGCTAAAGCAGTCAGAGAACGCCAAGAACAGAAAAAAGATAAATCAGAAAGCGATCGCCATAATTAAAAAAGAGCAATCCCATTCGCGTCGATCCGCGTCCATCCGCCTACATCTGCGGTAAAAAAAAAGAACCATCGCCTCAAAAAAATAAGGTGGGCCGCAGCCCACCCTACTCATATTATTTAGCAGTCACCAACTGTGCCGGCAGCCGCTTAAACGCTAACCTTTCATTCTCGATATCCACAAAAATGGTATCGCCGTCAGCAAAATCTCCCCGCAAAATACCCTTCGCCATTTGCGTTTCCAACTCGCGCTGAATTCCCCGCTTCAAAGGCCGCGCACCGTAAACCGGATCGTAACCAATTTCTGCTAAGAAATCGATCGCAGATTCCGACAGCTTCAGAGACATCTTGCGTTCAGCTAACCGTTTTTCCAAGCGCTTGACTTGCAACAGCACAATCTGCCGCAATTCGCGCTTGCTCAAACCGTGGAAGATAATCATCTCATCAATCCGGTTCAAGAATTCCGGGCGGAAAGTTCCCCGCATCGCTTCCATCACCCGACTGCGCATTAGTTCGTTATCTCCCGCCACATCTAAAATGTATTGAGAGCCGACATTCGATGTCATAATAATCACAGAATTCTTAAAGTCTACTGTGTGACCTTGAGCATCGGTAACGCGGCCGTCATCCAGAATTTGCAGCATGATGTTGAAGACATCCGGGTGCGCTTTCTCTATTTCATCGAATAGAATCACGGAGTAAGGACGGCGGCGCACAGCCTCAGTTAATTGTCCGCCTTCATCGTAGCCGACGTATCCCGGAGGCGCACCAATTAACCGCGAAACTGCGTGTTTTTCCATGTATTCCGACATATCAATTCGCACGATCGCTTCTTCGGTGTCGAACAGATAAGACGCTAATGCTTTAGCTAATTCGGTTTTGCCAACACCCGTGGGACCGAGGAAGATAAAACTCGCAACCGGACGATTGGGATCGGCTAAACCAGCGCGCGATCGCTGAATTGCATCTGCAACCGCCGTCACCGCTTCATCCTGTCCGATTACCCGCTTGTGCAGTTCATCTTCCAAGTGCAGAAGTTTCTGCATTTCCGATTCAACTAACTTGCTGATCGGAATTCCCGTCCACTTGGAAATAATCTCGGCAATGTCACCTTCAGTGACTTCTTCCCGCAGCAAACTTTTACCTGTGGTTTGAGTTGCTGAAAGTTGAGATTCAGCTTGTTGCAGTTGTTTTTGCAATTCGGTTAACTTGCTATATTTCAACTCAGCAGCGCGGTTCAGGTCATATTTTAATTCAGCTTGCTGAATTTCAATATTCACCTTATCAATCTGTTCTTTAATCTTTTGAATGCTGCCGATGACACCTTTTTCAGATTGCCACTGGGCATTCAAACCGTTTTGGTGTTCCTTGAGGTTGGCTAAGTCTTTTTCCAGTCTTTCCAAGCGTTCGATCGAAGCAGCATTACTTTCTTTTTGCAGCGACAGTCTTTCCATTTCTAGCTGCAAAATCCTGCGATCGATTTCGTCTAGTTCTTCCGGCTTGGAGGTAATCTCCATTTTGAGTTTAGCGGCTGCTTCGTCCACTAAGTCAATGGCTTTGTCTGGAAGGAAGCGATCGCTAATATATCGAGTAGATAAAGTAGCCGCCGCCACTAGGGCGCTGTCAGAAATTTTCACGCCGTGGTGAACTTCGTACCGTTCTTTCAAGCCCCGCAAAATCGAGACAGTATCTTCAACTGTCGGTTGGTCAACATAAACTTGTTGAAAACGGCGTTCTAGTGCCGCATCTTTTTCGAGGTACTTGCGGTATTCGTCGAGAGTTGTAGCGCCGATACAGCGCAATTCTCCCCTCGCTAACATCGGTTTAAGTAAGTTGCCGGCATCCATCGAGCCTTGAGTTGCGCCAGCACCGACAACGGTGTGAATTTCATCGATAAATAAGATGACTTTGCCGTTGCTGTCGGTCACTTCTTTGAGTACCGCTTTCAAGCGTTCTTCAAATTCTCCCCGGAATTTTGCACCGGCAATTAACGCGCCCATATCTAAGCTAATTAATTGCCGATCTTTGAGAGATTGCGGCACATCTCCGGTGATAATTCGCTGGGCGAGTCCTTCGGCGATCGCAGTTTTGCCGACTCCCGGTTCCCCAATCAATACCGGGTTATTTTTGGTGCGGCGGCTCAAAATTTGAATGGTGCGGCGGATTTCGTCATCCCGTCCGATTACCGGATCGAGTTTGCCTTGACGCGCGGCTTCAGTCAAGTCTCGGCCGTATTTTTCCAGCGCTTCGTATTTCCCTTCTGGATTTTGATCGGTCACTTTGTTGTTCCCCCGGACTTGGGCAATAATATCTTTGAGCTTGGCTTCATCTAGTTTAAATTCTTGTAGTAGATTTCTGCCGAAGCGATCGTCCTTAACGTAACCTAGTATCAAATGCTCGATCGAAATAAATTCATCGCCGTACTCTTTTCGGTAAGTATCGGCGCGATCGAGCAAAGTGTCGAGAGAACGACCTAGATAAACGTTGCCGCCGCTTCCAGTAATTTTGGGCTGGCGACTGATAAACTCATCAGTGCGATCGCGCAATTTTGCTACAGAAACTCCCGCTTTGTTAAACAAGCTGCTAGCGAGTCCCGATTCTTGTTCCAGCAAAGCTTTCATCAAGTGTTCGCTTTCTAGCTGCTGCTGCTGAGCTGCTTTGACGAGTTCGGGAGTGCGGGCGAGGGCTTCCCAGGCTTTTTCAGTAAATTGGTTTGGATTATTTGGTTGCATAAATTTTAATTCCCTGCATTAAAAATGATGGCTGCTGTAGAGGCAATTGCTTGATTCCTCGTACAATTGTCATTGTAGGGAGTTAGTGGCGGGCGATCGGATCGGTGTTCCCCTCTCTGTAGATAGGTATTTCCGTCCTATGTAGCTGTGTCGCGCAAGGAAAAGCAAACTGTCGCGCCTAAAAGTTGGACTCTTGGATAAAACCAACTCTCACATTAAAAAAGCTTTCTAGTGCCACTTGAAAGAACTGCACATTCTTAAACAGTCTCCTGCTTCGGATTGCTGATATTCTTTACGCTGGATATCCTAAGGCTAGAGATAATAGAACAATTGGTGTAGGTCGAATTAAAGGCTCAGGACAAAAAGAGATTGCCTGTTCTTTAGGAGATATCAAAAATGAGGTACAAGATCAGTATGAAGCACTAGGCCATATTGTGCTTCGCAAACCGAGATCGAGCGGACTTGACTACCATGCAGAATGGCGTTTGATAAGAGAAGCAGAAATGCAAGGATACGAACTTGAGGCAATTGGGGTAAGCGATCGTACAAATAGGATTAGAGGTATTTGTGGCACTTGTTGGGGACACATGCAAGCACGATGAATTAGAAGAGCTAGCTTATTAGAGCCGAGAACAAACAGGCTAAAATGAATACTCAATATATGAAAGGAAAGAGGGTTAACAATGACTCCACAATTTTTTAACTTGGATTCTTTGGAACAAGAACTAAAACAACTGTCCCATCTTCACCAAGTAGCTTTTGCCGCTTCTATTTGTGAAAGAATGCTGCCAATGTACGAGAAATTTTCTCAAATGGAGAACTGGGGGCAGCCCTCTTTACTAAGAGAAGTGCTGGATGAAGTTTGGCTGATTCTACAAGAAAAATCAATCGCTCCGTCAAAAATTCGTAAATTAATGGAAAAAATTGACGGTGAAGGTGTTTGCCCGGACTTGGAGTCAGATGAATTTTGTGATGCTCATTACGCTTTTGAAGCTCAATTCACTATTTCGGCACTCTACTCTACTCTGACAGCCCTACTAACATCGGACTCTAAATATATTATTGGAGTAGTGCGAAATGCTAGATTTGACACTATTGAGGGATTTATTGGTCAAAGAGACAAGCTATACGAATTAAAAAACTCTCAAGATATGTTGGAACCAATTGCCAACGATCCGCTAGCCAAGCAGGAAATTGCTAAGGAAATGGAAGACTTACAAAATCTGAAAAAAGCCGATAAATTGTCAGCCGAATTTTTAGAATGGCTTCGCACATCCTCTTGCAATAAAGGTAAAAGCTTAATTGACTTGTTATGAGAGAGACAACGATCCTATCGAATCATTTGGGCAAACATTGGATAGATGAAAGAGATGCTCTTAACAATTTTTTTGTATTGTACGAACTGTTTAAACGAGACTTCCTAGAGAGGTTCCGCACCTTTTTTGACAACGGTGGTATAATTTTAATCGATATCTATCTTGAGCTATATGATGATAAGCGCTATCTTCCCAGGTTTTAACCTGGAAATTATCAAAACTTACGCAGAACCCCTATATGTAAGGTGCACACGGCGCACCTACAGATAGAGACTGTGCGTTAGTCCGGATCGGGTTGTTAATTATTCTTTATTTGGATAATTCATATATCAATACATTTTAAAATTTCTCTCTTCCTTCCTGCCTTTTTCTTTTTCCTTGAATATCTGCCTCCTGACTATTGACGAATGCTCAATAATTAATCCGTGTATCCGTGTCAACATCCATATTTTGCCTCACTTCATGCCTGCATTACCACCCGTTCCGGGAGACTGACAATAAAAGTAGAACCTTTGCCGTCCTGGCTTTCGACGCTAATTTCGCCGCCTAGAATTTGACACAAACGCTGGCTAATTGTCAGTCCCAAACCCGTCCCTCCGTATTTGCGGGTAGTCGAGGCATCAGCTTGGGTAAAAGGTTTGAATATCTGCTCCAATTGTTCGTCCGTCATCCCGATGCCGGTGTCGCTGACTCGAAACATTAAAACTTGAGAATTGTAGTTTGAACCAGAATAAAAATCATTATTTTTATTTTGTTTCGCCGATCTTGATTTTTCAATTATAATTCTTTCGACGCCGATAGTAATGACCCCTTTTTCTGTAAATTTGGCAGCATTGCTGAGCAAGTTGAGAAGAATTTGCCGCACTTTCGGTTGGTCGGCGTACATTGTGCCGAGTTCGCCTTTTGTTTTCAGTGCTAAAGCATTGCCTTTTTTCTCTACTAGCGGTTGAGCCGTAGTCATCACTTCTTCAATCATGGTCGCCACGTCGAAGTTTTCTAAATAAAGGGTGACGTGACCGGCTTCTATTTTGGAAATGTCGAGGATGTCGCTGATCATGTCGAGCAGGTGTTTGCCTGCTGTTTGAATTTTTTCTAAGTCGGGGAGAAAATCTTCGGAACCGGAATCTTGAGCATCTTCTTGCAGCATTTCGCTGTAGTTAATGATGGCATTGAGGGGTGTACGGAGTTCGTGGCTCATGTTGGCGAGAAATGCACTTTTGGAGCGGTTGGCAGCTTCGGCTGCTACTTTTGCTTCGTGCAAGTCTTCTGTATATTCTGCTACCCGCTGTATGAGTTCGTTGAGCGAAATTGCTAGCCTTCCCACTTCGTCGGAAGTAGTGACGGGTACTTGCAAATCAAAGTTTGATTCTTCGGTAACTCGCTGGGCGATGAGGGTGGTGGCTTCTAAGGGGCGGGCGATCGCCGCGCTGGTGTATCGTGCAAGTAAGGCTGCGATACCGGCGGATACTGCTAGAGAGCACACCAGAATCAGAGTTCCAAGTTGTTCTGCTTCCTCGTAGGTTCTAAATGCCTGATCTGCTTTCTCGCGAAAGTTGCCGGCCAGTGTGGCTGAATCCTCGGAAAACACTTTGAGTTTCATAGCAGTTTCGCCAGCCACAAAATTGTTCAAGTTGCGCCCCAAAGCCTGCTGCTGCTTTGGATTTAAACCAGATAATTTCGCAGTCGCCAACAATTTTTGTACTTGTTGAAAGTATGATTCTACGGTTTTGCCGTGGGCTTGAGCGAACTGTTGAAGCAGTTGGTAGTCTTTTGCAACCTCGGGATTCTTCGTCGGCGGCAGAGTTTGCAGTTGTTCGAGGATGCCGCTCATCTGAGCAACGCGGGTCAGGAATTCCGAGCGTTCGCGATCGAAAATTTGCGGTTTTGCCGTCAGACTCGCGAGCTCTTGCTGGTGAATTCTGACTTCCTGCACCGTGTTATTGAGGTTTGTCAGGATTTCCGCTTTATCTCGGTCGATCGCGAGTTTTTCTCTAACTTGCTGTTTGTGATAGGATTCTACTCCCCGTCCGGCCACAGCACCCAAAACGGCAATACCAATGACCAAGGCGTATCCGCAGCCGATTTTCTGCCTGATGCCCAAGCGGCCCAACAGACTTTTTAACCCTAATTGAGGAAGGTTCTGCAGTTGATTTTTCAAGGCTAAGGTTAAAGACATGGGCAATGTACTCGTCACCTTTGAGAGGCACCATCTATATTCTAATTGATGCCTGCGTGAGGGTAAATAAAGTTCTGGTTTCAGGCCCGATTTCGGCAGTTATGGGGTCTTTGCAGGGTTCCACGGCTCGATCGGCTTGACAGTTTGGAGGAGTTATGCCTAACAAATTATAGCCGAAGCAAGAAGGAAGAAACAGTCAAAGGCAAGGTTTCATTAATTAAGAACGTCCTCACCGTCGGGCGCGGTTGCGAGATAAGTGGCGAGTTATAAGTTGCAAGTTATGAGTTAGATTTCTGATTCAAAACTCTACTCTACTCGCAACCCACAACTCTATCGCTGTTCCTCTACTGGCAAAGTCGAAATTGTGCTATATCAGCAGGAATTCTTGAAGCATTAGGTACGTTTGCAGAGGCAGGAACGAAGATTCCCAGACCGTAACTGCAACCCTCTGCCTTCGTGCATTCGCCCGGTTTAGCACTGATTTGATATTCGCCTTGGGATGGGGGAGTAAAAGAGATTGACGCCAGTTCGCCTGTCTTTTGACTCGCAGCTATTTCCTGACCGCTGGCATCCTTGAGAGATAAGTTTAAATCCTGGCAATTTCCGTCGCAAGTGGCAACAAAAACATACTCCACATTAGGATGCAGCGTCGCTCTAAAAGGAGATGAAACTTGCTTGCGAACTTGACCCAGCAACGGCACAAATACTAATTTTTGACCGTTGCTTTTCCGCTGGTCAACTTCTGTTTTCAAGCGACAAACAACCGTTTTTTGGTCGTCGGTCAGTTCTTGAGCAATAGCATTTCCTACGATTGCAGTACCGAGGAGCAGGGCCATGCCGGAAATAACCAGATGTTTGATATTCATTGATGTCCGGTAAAGTTAATTTTTGGGTGATTGCAATAGACCGCTTTTGTCAGCAGTATATTGATTTATCTGGAGCCTATCACATTTGTTGACTTTTCAAAAAAAAAGCTCCGATCAAAGTGCGATCGAACTCATGTCTGGTTTTAGATGAATCTGGCGTCAGCTATCGCCGAAAATCCACAGATTGCGGGCGGTACGAGCAGAACCTCGTCCTTCTTCTATTGTACTAAATTAGGACGCTCCGCATCCGCTGAGCAACCAGTTTCTCAGCGGATGCGGCGCAGCTAAACCTAAGATTTATAGTATAGACCGGGTTTAACAAGACCTGAGTGAGCCCAAGACTGTAAATCTCTGATACAGGTTCGCAGGTTCCATGTCAATAACATAATCCTGTCCCTGTCTATATACAAATAGGTTGAAACTTGTGACTGTACTAGACGAAAAAAACTCCGAAAGCAAGAGTTAGTTCGGACTTTTACCCTCTTGCTTCTTCCGGCTTCCGTCGGGCTTCTTCCTTCTTTCCATCATGTATCACTGTTCCGAAATTTCCACGCGGGAACAAACTTAGAATCTCCCCAAACGCCGCGGCGATTTTTCTTAGCTTCGGCTTCGGCTTGTTCCAGAAGACTTGCACTCGGACAGTTTTTCAAGTAAGGACGGTAAACCATTGCTAATCCTTCGCGGATCAAAACTTCTTGGGCAAAGGTGCCGTTTGGCAAGCGAACTTCGCTAACTTTGCGGCCGTAGCGGTCAGTATCGGTGACAGTTAAAACAATGCGACCGCCCCCTTGTTTGACTAGCTGCTGCATTCTTTGGTGCGCTAGGTTTCCCCACTTAAATTGATTTTTTTTTGCGGCTGCTTTGCTATTTTTCTCAGCATTGGTGTGCGCGACTTCCGGTGCATCTACACAGGCAAAACGCACTTTGATATCTTTCCCGGCGGCATCGCTAGCAACAAGGGTGTCGCCGTCGCTGACTCGCTTTACAGGATAGTTGTTGGGCGCTAGCTTTTGTGGACACCCGAATAGTAGCAATAGCAGAGCAACTGCACTTAAGGTTTTTATTTTTGGGAAAATGGCGATTTTAGTTTGGCTCATAGTTCGGTGTGTCTCTTAGTTTACATTTATGTGGTGAGTTTAATTAACCGATCGCACTTTCAGTCTTTCCCTAACGCCAAGCGTGAAAAACCATCCGGGCGCACGTACCGCTAGCTTGCGAAATATTAACAGCTTTGATGTCGCGGAATCCTGCACTTTCCAGCATCCCTTTCACCGCCAGAGCATTTGGCCCGAACCAATTCGTCGGGTCATTATTCAGTTCGCCGCCACAGTAAAACGCCGCTGCCGGTCTTTGACAATCAAGCATATCGACGTGAGTTTCTAATATTAACTGCTTGCCGGTGACGCTGAAAACTCGATCGAGAGCCAGCAGGGGATGCCTCATGTGGTAAAGCACTCCCAAGAACAAAACCAAATCAAAAACCCCTACTTTCTCGGGCGAAAGGTCGAGCACGTCTATCTCCATATCTTCAACTTGAGACTTGAGCACTCTGCGCGCCAACTCAAATCCTCCTTTGCCAACATCGGGGGATTGCCAAACAAAGGAATCTGTAGCCAAAACGCGCTTAGCCCCGCGCCTTTCTGCGGCAAAAGAGTAAAATCCATCCCAAGCACCGACATCTAAAACAGTCATTCCTGCTAAACTTTCGGGAAGTCCAATTTTTTCTTCGGTTTGAGGAGAAGAGGTTTTACCGCCACCCGGAGTGATGACTCCGCAACCGAGGTCAATGCAGTGATGCCAAGTGGGAATTTTTGCTACTTCTGCTTTTAGCAGCAATCTTTCGATATCTTGTAAAGAAACAATCTCCGCAGGTGCGGCTTGCGGGCTTGGCAATTGCTGAGTTTTGGCACATAGCTTGTCAAAATCTTGGCGGTAGACGGCTAATTCTTCAACCAAGCTTTCGGATAAAGGAGTGCCGCTGTGTTGCAGTTTTTGAGCTGCTTGAGAAAAGCGCAAGTTTAAATCGGTGGCGCGTTTTTTTAAATCGTTTAACTGCTGCCACAAAGTTTGTGTTTCGGCTGTCATCATCTTGTTTTTTATCCCAAAAGTGCGGTTGCTGCTGTCTATTTTGTTTCCATCCAATTTTGCCCGGCGTGGATGTCAACTATCAGCGGTACGCTAAGTGGCAGAGCATTTTCCATCGCAGTTCTAATTTTCGGCTGCAATTCTTCCCATTCATCGGGAGGTACTTCAAAGATTAATTCGTCGTGAACTTGCAGCAGCAGCCGCGCCTGATAGTTTTGCAAAATTTTGTGTACCTCAATCATGGCAAGTTTAATGATATCAGCACTAGAGCCTTGAATGGGAGCGTTGGCTGCCGCCCGCAAAGATTGGGCATCATCTCTGCTGAGAGATTTAAGTCTATCGGAGTGAATGTCTTGGGGATTTCGGCCTTTTAAGTCGCGGATGCTTTCGCTCTCGAAGTTCAAGTAGCGGCGGCGGCCGAGTATTGTGGTAACGTATCCGAGGGCGATCGCCTCTTTTTTTACTTTCTCCAAATATTCAAATACTTTACTGTAACGCTGGTTAAATCGTTCAATAAACTTTTTACCGTCTGCTGAAGTTTTGCCCATCGATCGCCCAAATTTAATCGCCCCCATACCGTAAATTACCCCAAAATTAATCGTCTTGCCAAACCGTCTTTCGTCCGGCGTTACTTCCTCCTTTTCAAACAGCAGTTGAGCCGTCACGGTATGCACATCTCGGTTATTTTGGTAAGCTTCAATTAACACAGGTTCTTGACTCAAGTGAGCCAAAATTCGCAGTTCTATTTGAGAATAGTCAGCCGACACCATCACCCAACCTGCTTCCGGCAAAAAAGCCTTGCGAATTTGCCGCGAAAACTCGGTGCGGATGGGAATATTTTGTAAATTTGGATTGGAAGAAGAAAGCCTTCCCGTACCCGTTGCAGTTTGGTTAAAATCTGTATGCACTCGCCCGGTATCAGCACGAACTAACTGCGGCAAAGCATCGACATAAGTTGATTTCAACTTGGATAATGTTCGGTGTTCTAATAAATCGTCTACAATCGGGTGGTCTCCTTGCAATTTATCTAATACGGCGGCGTCTGTAGAGTATCCCGTCTTAGTTTTGCGAGACTTTTTCTGAAACTCATCCGGGATTTTTTCTAACAATATTTCGCTGAGTTGTTTTGGGGAACCTAAATTAAACTTTCTCCCCGCTGCTTGATAAGTCTTTTCTTCTATTTCTGTTAAGCTCTTTTCTAGCTGCTGCGACAGTTCTTGCAGGTAAGCTGAATCAATGCGAATTCCGCAGTATTCCATTTCTGCTAAAACAGGTTCTAGGGGCTGTTCTACTTCCAGCAGCAACTGGTGCAAAGACTTTCCCGGAAAGTTAGCTTCATCAGCTTTATCCAATTCTGCTCTAAGTTTATTTACTAACCCAAATGTGGTGTGAACATCCATGCCGCAGTAGTCGGCTACCGCCGGAATACTGATGTCAGCAATTGTTTTGTTTTTCGGCACTAATTCACTGTAACTTTTGGCGACAATGCCTAAGTATTTCCTTGACAATTCGCTGAGACTGTGGCTAGTTTCTGGGTTGAGTACGTAACTGGCTAGCATGGTGTCGAAGACGACTCCTGCTAGTTTGATTCCCTGACAGCGCAGGATCGATCGATCGAACTTAGCATTTTGCAGCGCCTTGGGATAATTCTCGCTTTCCAAAATCGGACGCAAAGCATTTAAAACTGTGGCTTTGTCTAAGTTTTTGCCCGTTTTGTGTCCTGTGGGAATGTAAGCGAGATCCTCTTTGCCGGTTCCCCAACAGCAGCCAATTCCGACTAATTCGGCGTCTCGCGGTTCGATCGCGGTAGTTTCGGTATCCCACGCCACGGGTGAGGCTTTGTCGGTGCAGGTTTGCAGCAGTTGGACTAATTCGTTTAACTGTTCGGTTGTTTGAATTATTTTGGGTTGAATTGGCAGTTTGTTTTCCTGCTGAGCCGCTTTAGTTTCTGCGGGACTAAAAAACCACAAGTCGTCGTCTTCGTCTTCTGAACTTTCAGAAGTTGGAGGTGACTTATCTATTGTGGGGCGGGCATCTTCCCCGCCCAAAGCAACAGGCAAGATGCCTGTTCCACTCTCCATTGAATTGATTGTGGGGTGGGCATCTTCCGCGCCCAAAGCAACAGGCAAGATGCCTGTTCCACTGTCGATTGAATTGATTGTGGGGTGGGCATCTGGCCCGCCCTTTTCCAATTGTTGTTCTACACCGCCGAACCGTTTTTGAATTTGCTTTACTTTCCCTAAAAATGTCTTAAATTCTAATTTTTCCAGCATCGGAATCAAGGCGGATTCATCAAAACCTTTGAGCTGGCAATTTTCTAAATCTACTTCCAAGGGCACGTCTTGGACAATTGTCGCCATGCGTTGAGAATGGTAAGCAGCTTCTTTGCCTTCTTCTAGCTTTTTCTTAGTTGCTCCTTTAATCTCGTCGATGGCTGCATAAATTCCGTCGAGGGAATTGTAAGCTTCCAGCAGTTGCAGGGCGGTTTTGTCGCCGATGCCTTTAACTCCTGGAATGTTATCGGATTTGTCACCGCAGAGGGCTTTGTAATCTACTACTTGTTCTGGCACAATGCCGAGTTTGGCTTTGACTTCTTCCGGGCCGTATTCTTGGGATTTGCCTTTGCCCGATCGCCTGAGTTCATCCGTACTCAAATACAATACGCTAATTTGTTTTTCGGTTTCTACTAATTGAAACAAATCTCGATCGCCCGTGAGGATTTTGACCTGATAACCGGCCGCGCTGGCTTTGTTTGCCAAAGTTCCCAAAACATCGTCCGCCTCGTAGCCTGGAGCAGTTATGGCAGGTAAATTCAAATAGCTGAGGAGTTCTTGCAGGTTTTTGATATCGGGAATAAAATCTTCGGGAGTTTCCGCACGACCGGCTTTGTAAGTTTCGTCTGCTTCGTGGCGAAATGTGGGTGTGGCGAGGTCAAAGGCGATCGCCATGTACTGGGGGTCGTGGGCCGCCATTACTTCCAGCAGCGACTTGAGAAAGCCAAAACAGACGCTGGTGGGAATGCCCGTCGTAGTTCGCAAACCCCCATCTCGGCTTTTGGCAAAGGCGAAGTAGGAGCGAAAGGCCAAGGAGTGGCCGTCAACTAGGATGAAGGTGGGAGCTTGATTTTCCGACACAGACACAGTTACCGATCGCACGAAAGGATTTTCTCATTGTAGCCAGTTGTCAGTCTGCATCGATCGACCGGAAGGATGGCCCGCAGACTTGAGGACGCTTGACACTCGATCGGCGATCGGCTTACTGTGCAGCTTGGCTGAGAATAGTAGAAGATGTGAAGTACGATGGCAAATTTACCAACACCTGCCGATCGAAGCCTATGGCTGACATTAATCGATGCTACGAAATCCTCGAAATTGAGCCGGGAGCTTCCCTAGAAGAAATTAAGCGCGCTTACAGGGATTTAGCGTTTGTGTGGCATCCCGATCGGTTTGCCCACAACGAGCGCCTGCAACAAAAAGCTCACCAAAGATTAACAGAAATTAATGAAGCTTACCAGCAGTTGGCGTTGTTTCTGAGTCAGCCTGAATCATCGAGGTCGATCGAAAAACAGTTTCAGCAGCCGCCACCCCCTGCGCCTGAAAAGCCGCTGAGAAGGCGTTCTGGAAAATCAGCCGCCAAGCCTGGTTCTGGGCGCAGTCAAACTCGTCCAAAAGCCGCCTCCAAAAAATTTCCAACTCAAAAGAATTCTTCAAGCAAGAAACGATTTACAACTCAAAATCGCCAAGCGTGGCGGGGAAGAAAGCAACCTGGGCGAAGCGCGGCGAGGGAAGCAGGGCCATCTCAAAACTATCCAAAGCTGATCTCGAAAAGGAAAAAAGAATTTTCAACTCAATACTCAAAACCGCGGTCATCTCAAAACTATTCAAGCTTCCCTTGGGGGCCGCTGGCAATCGCCGTGGCGAGTTACGCTTTGACCGGTTGGATTTTGACGGTATCAGACGCCCCGCTGTGGATGTGGGCTTTAATCTGCGGTGCAGATTGGCTGTGGGCGGCGATTTTGCTGGCCGAGGGTTCGGCAACGCCCAGAGTGTGGCTGGCGGCGTTAGTTTTGGCTGGGGCGGTGGGGGGGTCGATCGCCGGTTTTAAGGCGGGAGGAATGGTAACAGGGGCTGCTTGGGGCGCAGTTGGGGCTGGTTTGGGGGCGATCGCCAGTTCCGAGGCAGAGTCTCGGGCTGTGGCTGTAGTTTTAGCCGTAGCGGGAGTGGTGACCGTGGTGGGATTGATGGCTGGAACGGGTTCTGGGGATTGGGTCAAGGCGTTGGTGGCAGCCGTGTGTTGGGCGATTGTCGGCTTGACGTGCGGGCTGGCGGTGGAAGTAGGCGTGAATTCTGGCGGCCCCGTCGGGTTCGGAGGTGCGATCGGGCTGGGGATTGGGGCGTGGGCGGGGGCTTGGGCTGGGGCGGGTTCGGAGGCGATCGCCCAAGCCTCGATCTTTGCCGGGTCTAAGACTGTTTATGGCGCTTGGGCTGCGATCGGGATTATTGCGGGAGTGGTGGCGCGGATGGTAGCTGGGGAAAGGTCGATCCACACTGGTAGCGGGCTTTACACGTTTACCCTGTTGGTGGCTACTTCCGGTTTCGGGCTGTGGCTGGGAAGTTGGTTGGTCGATCGTCTCTTTTGAATTAATCATTAATCATCAGTCATTAATCATCAGTCATTAGTCATCAGTCATTAGTCATTAGGGAAAATTACCAATTACCAATACCCCATTCTCCTATTTTCTAGCAACGACCAAGACGATTAGGACGTTCTTAATTGCTGATATCCTTCCTTCTTCCTTCTTCCTTCTTCCTTCTTCGTTCTTCCTTCTTCCTTCAGCATAACTCCCAGCACTTATCGCTTTTAAGCAGCTCTTCAAACTCAGCCATTGGCAAAGCCTGACTGAAAAAATAACCTTGAATTTCGTCGCACTCGCGATCGCACAAAAAAGCAAGTTCCGATTCATTTTCTACCCCCTCAGCAATCACAGTCATGTTCATGCCGTGTGCCATTTGAATAATCGCTATTGTAATCGCTGCATTTTGGCGATCCTCTGCAATATTGCGAATAAAACTCTTGTCAATTTTGATCGCATCAAACGGAAAGCGTTTCGGATAACTCAAAGAAGAATATCCCATTCCAAAATCATCAATTGCTATGCTAATCCCCATATCTTTCCACGCCGTAAAAGCTTGAACAGCAGTCTTTTCATCTTGCAAAATCAGACTTTCAGTCAATTCTAATTCCAGACATTTAGGATCGAGATTAGTTTCTGTCAATATTTGTCTGACTCTCTCCGTCAAATTTTTTTGCTCAAACTGGCGGGCTGACACGTTGACTGCTACCCGCAGCGGCGGCAAACCCTGTGTTTGCCAAACTTTAGTTTGCCTGCAAGCAGTCTCTAACACCCATTCGCCCAGCGGTGCAATCAAGCCCATTTCTTCAGCCATGGGAATAAATTCTCCCGGAGAAACTCTGCCCCTTTCTGGATGATTCCAGCGCACCAAAGCTTCAGCACCAATAATTTTACCTGTTTTAATTTCTATTTGCGGCTCATAGTAAACTTCAAATTCCGAGCGCTTTAAAGCATTGCGGAGAAAAGTTTCTTGAGTGAATCTCTTGATGGAACTGTGCGCTACTTTTGCAGTGTGAAACTGATAATTATTTCCCCCTAGTTGCTGAGAATTGTACATAGCTGTATAAGCATTTTTTAGGAGTTGGTCTCCATCGCTGGCGTCGCTTGGAGATAAAGAAATGCCGATACTTGCCGTGAGGTAAAGTTCCGAGCCTTTGACAATCATAGGTTGGGCTACAATATCTAAAATGTTTTGAGCAATCTTGGCAGCATCCTGTTTTTCCGCAACTGGTTCTAGAACAATTGCAAATTGGGCCGCTTCCAAACGAGCCACAATATTAATGTTCTCCGTGCAGTTACTAAGCCGCTCGGCAAATTTGCAAAGTACGGAGTCGCCAATTTCGTGTCCCAAGGTACTGTTAATTCGGTTAATTTTATCTAAACTGAGAGTCATAACGGGAATGAGTGCTGACCATTTTTTTTGCTTGTCTAATATCTGACTTAGCAGATCTCGGAACAACAAACGATTTGGCAAGTTTGTCAAGCTATCGTATTGATGTCGGTGGAGAGCTAATTGAATAGTTGTGTGCAAGTTTTTTTCCTCAAAGGGTTTGACAATATAGCCGAAGGGTTTGGTCGCATTGACGCGCCACAAAGTGTTTTCGTCAGCATACGCTGTCAGATAAACTACCGGAATTTGAAAGCGCGATAAAATTTCTGCTGCTGCTGTAATGCCGTCAATTTCTCCTTGCAGGTTAACATCCATCAAAACCAAATCTGGTCGGAATTGGGCTACAGATTCAATCGCTTCTTCTCCCGAATAGACCATACCAGTTATTCGATATCCTAGAGATATTAAACAGTCGGAAATGTCTTCCGCAATTATGCTCTCGTCTTCAACAATCAGAATTTTTTTGTTAAACATTAAATTCTCTCCTAAGAATGCAATTGGGGTTGGGAAAAGGTTATTTTAAAAGTCGTGCCAGCAGTTTCTAACAGTTCTATTTTGCCCCTGATTTGCTTGACTAAAGACCCGACCAGTCGCAAACCCAACGTTCGGGCTTTTCGATAATCTAAGTCTTGAGGAAAACCAATTCCGCTGTCGCTCACGGTTAGCACGCAAAGTCTATTATTTTCTAAAGTAAAATCTATGTTAATTTTACCTTTGATTTGTCCTGTAAAAGCATATTTGAGAGCATTTGTCACAAGCTCGTTGATAATTAATCCGCAAGGAACTGCCGTATCAATATTAAGAGAACACGGCGCAATATTTGTTTGCAACTTAACGCCTTCTGCATGAATTTCATAAGCTTGGAATAAATTGTGGGCGAGATTTTGGATATATTCAGCAAAATCAATGTTTGACCAGTCTTTGGATTGATATAATTGTTCGTGAACCAGAGCCATCGATCTGACTCGGTTTTGACTTTCTTTTAACATTTCACTAACGCGGCTGTCTTGAATGTAGCGAGACTGAAGTTTCAGCAGGCTAGAAATAACTTGGAGGTTGTTTTTGACGCGGTGGTGAATTTCTTGGAGAAGGACTTCTTTTTCGGCGAGGGACGCTTTGATTTGATCCTCATCCCGTTTGCGATCTGTAATGTCGCGTACTACTGCTTGGAGAAATTTTTTTCCGTTAATTTCCATTGCGTTTAACAGAACTTCTGCGGAAAATTCTGAACCGTCGAGTCGTTGGTGTACCCAGTCAAATCGACAGCTACCTACGAGCATTGCTGTGTTCATTTTCTGTGATACTAAACTGGCTGAATCTTGTCCGTTAGGCTGAAACGGCGGGGAAAATTCGCTCGGATGCTTGCCGTAAAATTCTTTTTTGTTGCTACAGCCAAATATTTTTAAAGTGGCGTGGTTGCAGTCAAAAAAATATTGTTCGTCGAGCAGCATTACTGCGTCGCTGGTGGCTTCATAAAGGCTGCGAAATTTGTGTTCTGATTCTTGCAGCGAGCAGATCAATTGGTTTTTTAGAGCTTCCGCACGCTTGCGTTCGGTAATGTCTGTCCCTACACAAACTGCTGCGGTTCCCTGAAGATATTTCTGAACTACTATCAAATAATTTCGGACTAACCCGTTAATTTGTATGTCTATTTCTTGGGAGGTTTGCTGAGATGAACTCTCAAAAAAATTGCGGATCATTTCTTCAAAAATCGAGCCTTTGTCGAGAAAGTTGATTTCTTGACCGACAAAGCTTTCAGGAGACAGTTTGAACGAGGTTGCTAAGTGCTGGTTGACTCCGATATACCGCAAATCTGAACTGATCCAAGAAATTAGTCCGGGCACGGCATCCAACACGGCGCGAAGTTGGTCTGTAGCTTCTTGGAGTGCTTCTTCCGATCGCTTGCGATCGCTAATATCTATCGCCGTTCCGCACAAGCCTAAAATAGCGCCGTTTTCAGCTTGGTTGATGATGCTGTTGACGCGCAGATGGACGGGAGTACCGTCTTTGCGAATGTGTACTGTTTCGTAAGGAGAATTAGCGGTTTGTGGCTGAATTTTGGTTCTCGCTAAAAGTTGGGCAAATATTTCTCTTGGTTTATTTTTTTGGTCGTGAACTAAAAAATCGGTGAAGCGGCGGCCGATCATTTCTGGCGGTTCGTAACCGTAGATGCGTTTGGCGGCGGAATTGACAAAAGTCAAGAGGCCTTCAATATCGATCGACCAAATCAATTCTTGGGAGGTTTCTACGAGGTTGCGGTACTTTTTTTCGCTTTCAGCAAGTGCTGCATGGAAGACTTCCGTTTGCTGCTGAAGTCTGTCTTCTAATTCTTGATTTACCGTTTCCAGAGTGGCGATGGACTGCTCGCGCTCGGTAATTTGAGTAGAAACACCCACTGCCCCGACAACTTCGCCGTTTCCATCTCGCAGGGCGGCGGATCGAATTTCGTACATAAAATTTCCCTCTCGGGCATTCCAAGTGCGATCGTTTCCTGCTAGTACCTCGGCAATATTTTCTAAGATATCTGGCTGGCTGCTGTAAACTTCAAAAATCGACAGCCCGACAGTTGCATCTGGTTTGAGTCCCAAATTTTCTAATCCTTTCCCTGCTGTAAGGGTTAACTTGCCTTCTCTGTCTGTTGCCCACAGGAAAATTGAGGCACAACTGACGGCAGCGTGCAGGGTTTCATTGGCTTGTTTGAGCCGATCGATTTCTGCGTGAAGTCGCTCCTGGGTGCTGTTTAATTCTACCGTTAGTCGATCGGCTTTTTGCTGCCAAGTAGCAGCAGTGTCGCACATTTCTGCGATATTGGGGGAACGACAGATGGATTGGTTGCAGTGTGACATGGTTACTCTGGGATGCACTGTATATTTAACCCCAGCCTATCTTTTAAGCATAAACTTTTTAAGTCAAATATTACAGTTAGCTGCGATACTCATCCGAGCAATATGCGATAGTTTAAAGCTAGTTTCAATGATTCAGGAATTGTGGCTCGCTCAGGGTTTCTGGCGACTGTTCAGAAATTGACAATCAACTGAATAATGCCTGCCAATTGGTACTTTTACTGTAAGTGTGTATACTATTACAAAAATAAGTTCCGCAATTATCGGCTTGCACAAGAACTGGAATTGTAAATTTATTATATTTTTTTGCGTAGATTCACGCACCGAGGAATCGGGAATCGGTAATTTGGAAATATAGCCAGCGCCTGAATGGTTAGGAGGTGCTTAATTGCTGAAACTCATGAGATCGATTTCTTCTCTATTCCTTCTTCTCTATTCCTTCTTCCTTCAATTAATTCCCCAAATTTTGAGATTTTTGTCTATACTGCCGCTAATAATAGTTTCACTATCGCTGCTAAAAGTAAGAGAAGTAACAGAGGTTTGATGTCCGCTGAGAGTGTGAATATGTTCGCCGGTACTGGCATTCCAAAATTTGATATTACCATCAGCACTAGCACTGACAACAGTAAGTCCGTCGGGACTAAAGGCGATCGCATTTATCGAGTTAAAATGCCCGGCCAAAGTGATTTGACTATCTGGATTCGATAGCTGCCGCAGTTGAATATTTCTGTCCCAGCCGCCAGTAGCCAACGTCTGGCCGTCTGGACTGAAAGCCAGACAATTCGCATAACCTTTAATTGTTTGGGAGCATTCTCTGCTGCGGAGGTTCCACAGCTTAATTGTACCGTCAGAACTGCTGCTAGCGAGAGTTTGTGCGATCGGGCTAAAAGCAAGACTAACAATTCCTGCTTTGCTGCGGAGACTCCACCGTTTAAATGTACCGTCAGAACTGCTGCTAGCGAGAGTTTGTGCGATCGGGCTACAAGCAAGACTAATAATTCTTGCTTGATCAGCTCCCCAAGTTAAATGATTACCAAAAGTACAGATTAACTTTCCCGTCTCTAAATTCCAAATTTTGATAGTAGTATCTGCCGAACCGCTGGCGATAACTTGACTGTCGGGACTGATGACAATTGCGCTAATTTCCTCTTCATGTCCGAGGGAAGTATGCCGCAATTCTCCTCCCTGCCAAATTTCGATCGCACGGTGTTTCGGAGTATTTCTGCTTCTCACAAAAACTTCGCTTTCTTGGCAAAGGACAAAAGTTTCTTGAGCGCGGGGATACTTGTTAACAGTATAGAGTATTTCTCCTGTCTCTACATCGCAAATTCTAATTATTTTCCCGTGCAAACTAGCCGTGCGAGATCCTCCGGGACTAATCGCAACATTTGTCCCTGTTTTGACAGTGCGGATGCAGTCAAAAAGTTTGTAAGGGACGAATTCTTTTAAAGCTTGGCGCACTAGAGGTTCTGTCCTCGATCGCAAAATTAAATAAGCAACTCGCTGCACTTCTGCTGCGGGGTCAAGCAGCGCCTCAATTGCTAAATTTAAACCAGCGCCTCCGTATTTAGGAGCATCTTTAACAGCGGCAATCCGCGACTCGATACTAGGACTGTTGAAGCGCTGCTTGACCCCGGCGATGCCTCCCAAAACAGCGCCGGCGATCGGGATTTGACTTTGGCCGCCGAGGACGGCATCATATTCTCTGGGTTGGTTAGAATTGTCGGCTATCATACGATTTTAGATTTTAGATTTTGGATTTTAGATTGAAGAATTGGATAAGTAAAAAAAGCGAACTCACGCACGGATAAATCGGGGCAATTGTTATCGGATACTCTGTTGTAATTTTCTGAACATATGAATCCGGGGGGTTGTAACCTGGCTGCTTTCGCTGACGCTCAAACCGCGTTTAAGATCGCAACTTCTAACTTATTGACTGTTGCAGTTTATAGTATTATAATCAAATCAGCGTTTCACACACAAATCCGAAAGTGATATGTCACACTTCACAACGATCAAGGTTCAGATCAAGAACGGCGAACTGCTACATCAACTGTTGGAAGAGTTGGGTTATCAAGTAGAGTGCAATGTGCAGGTACGGGGTTATCGGGGTGACAAAACTAATGCCGACTACGTGATTCGGCAATCCAACGGTTACGATTTGGGTTTTCGCCGCAGCGGAGAGGATTACGAATTGGTGGCGGATTTTTGGGGCGCTCGAATTAATCAGCAGGAATTTGTCAATTCAATCAGTCAAAAATACGCGCGCAAAAGTTTGATGGCGGCGGTGCAGTCAGAGGGTTTTCATGTTGAAGAAGAGGAAACTTTGGCCGATGGAACGGTGAGAGTTGTAGTCGGTCGATGGGTTTAAGAATCGCGCTTTATTAACTCGTTTTTATGTACCCAGGACTTACGCAAAATCGGGTTGAAAATCAGATTTATTCGTAAGTCCTAAGCTGTCGGGCATCTTGCGTTGTACTTTTCGGGCGGGGGGACACCCCACAAGAATTTCATCAAACTTGATTGTAAAATTTAGATGCGCCTGGGCTTAGTACCAAGAATAGAATTACCATGAAATTCGATCGCCCTGAACAACAAATTCAACAAAGTTGGGAGGCTAATGCTGACGCATGGATACAGGCGATCCAATACAACACAATCGAAAGTCGCCGGATAGCAACCGATGACGCTATTCTGCAAGCAGTGCTGCGCTATGGGCCTCGGCGTGTTTTGGATGTTGGATGCGGTGAAGGTTGGCTGACGCGCGCTCTAGCAAAGCGCGGTGTTGAGGTTGTTGGAGTTGATGGTTGCGCTGCTTTGGTCGATCGAGCTCGCGAGAAAGGAGGCAGTTGTTTTCAGGCGATCGGCTACGATGAGATTATTGCCGATCCAGCGATACTCGGTCAACCATACGATGGAATCGTCTGCAATTTCTCGCTACTGGGTGAGGAAATTGGAGATTTATTGCGATCGTTACGCAAAGTAATAGTCTCAGACGGACAACTGTCGATCCAGACAGTTCATCCATTCACAGCCTGTCAGGAACAGCCCTATGTTGATGGATGGAAAACCGAGACTTTCGACAACTGCGGCGGAGCTTTTCGAGAGCCAATGCCGTGGTATTTTCGCACAGTTAGTTCGTGGTTTCAACAAGTGTCGGAATCTGGCTGGAAGGTGTGTGAATTCGATGAGCAGACACATCCACAGACGAAAATTCCTCTTTCCCTGCTGCTGATTTGTCAGTCACCCGGCGATTGAAATCGCTGCATAGAGTCAAACGAAGTCCGAGCAGAGGGGGACTGAAGAGAAGAGAGCGGATTTGGTATAATGCGATCGTCGCGATATAATTAGAGTACACAGGTAAACGGCTATTAGCAAAAAAAGTTAATTACCCATGAACATTGCAGAGATAAAGACAGCAGTAAGATAACTTTCAAAAAATGAACTCGCAGAGTTTCTCCAATGGCTTGATGAGTTCCAAGCAGCTCTCGCCGATCGCCAGTGGATCGATGGTGTACGAGTTAAGATAGATGCTGCTGTTGCCATGTCCGAACATACTCCACCGATTGACGGCGAAACCTCTATTGCAGGGATTTGCGATCGTTTCCCAAAATAGCTTGTAGGCTGGGTTGTTGCTTTCATCGTAAGTGCGCGCCCAATCTTTAATTATCACTCTCTGAAACCAGCTTTCCCTTTTCAAAGGCGTCGTTGTCATTCTTGTTCTTCCTGGATTGCATCAGATTCATCCGCCTCCTTATTCTCATTATTTGACTCTTCAACTGTGCTGCTATTTTGATGGGTATTTTCCAATAAACCAGCCTGTTTTAACAAGTGTCTGAGTAATCCAAATTTTAAAAATTTATTACCGTGAATTGGCACAGAAATTCGGATTGAGCTTCCAGCTTTCCCGTAGATGTGGTGACTGCCTTGAACTCTTAATAATATCCAGTCATTACGTTCTAGCAGCTTTGCTAACTCTTTGCCAGACATGGAGTTCATATAGCAATCTCCATAATTTTGTCTCGCTCATTTGTCTCGATGGATTCAATATCTACACTAAGGCAACCTTCGATTGCTTCATAGAGGTTTTGCAGCAGTTCCTCGAAGGTTTCTCCCTCTGTTGCACAGCCAGGAATAGCAGGAACTTCTGCCCAGTATCCGCCTTCTTCTGCTTCGTGAATGATAATTTTGATTTTCACTTGATTCTCCTAATTTATTTTCAAAACTTACCTCTTTATTACTGTACCAGACTTTACTCCTCCAAGTCCACCTGTTTAACCTGCTCTAAAGGTATATCTAGCGCTTCTGCAATTTGCTCGTCGCTCAAGCCCAACTGCCGTAATTTATCTATTGTTTCAATCTTAGTTTGATTTTTGCTTTCCTCCTGCAAGTCGGGAGTTTCCGGCTGACTTTGATCTGGGGTAGGAGTAGAGGGAGTAGGGCAATTGTTAATATAGCTAATACCAATAAAATTTTGATTATTTTTATTAACCAAAGTTGTTATATTCTGATTTATATGTCGTTCTAGGACGGATTCAAGATTACTTTTTTTAACTTGTTCACCAAACACCTCAGATAACATTTGCAAAAGTTCGTGACAAGCATTTTTAACGTGCTGGGAGCTATAACCATAAGTTTCTGCAACGCCAGCATATCTTTGACGCTTCAGTATTCCCGCAAGAATCCCCCGCTGCAAGTTATTTAGATGTTTGCCTGTCTTGGCGCAAACAGCTTTATCGACAAATTGCAAGATCTCAGGACTGTCCATAGGTGGGATGGTGAGATAGGATGGTTACTATACCAAACTTTTTCCAGCTTTTTCCAACTTTTTGGGCTTGACAGGTGGTGAACAAGCTATTATATGTATTTATAGATAAAAATACATATAGCGGTTCTCACAAAGATGGAGTAAGCCTAAACCCAGTCTACTCAAGCTTTTTAAGTTGAAACCTCTACCTCATCTATCCAATAACTGCTATATACATCTGACCCATAAATACCAAGAGAAAATCGAAGTGTCTAATTTGCAAATATTTCATCTGCCCGAATGTATCACTGGAAGACAATCCGATATTGACCTAGCTCGCCAGATGATTCAGGCATGGAGAAGGGACGGTATCTTTCACGTGGCCACGAACAAAATACAGGAGCGAAAGAGCGAGAGAACTTTTGCCGCGAGCAGGCGGTTCTTTGGTATGCCTCTGGAGTCGAAATCCCAATTCATTAGCGATCTTACCTACAGTGGGTATATTGCTTCGGGCGAGGAAGTCACCGCTGGGGAGTCCGATTATTCCGAGATATTCACTGTTTGCAAAGATGTTCCACTAAATGATAGGCGTGTACAAGCGCAATGGCCTTGTCATGGTCCGGCGCCTTGGCCTGATGAGGACTACCAACAAAGCATGAAAGCATACATGGACGAGCTAGGCTCAATCGGCGAGAAATTGCTGAAACTGACGGCCCTGGGCTTGGAACTGGATGACATTAACGCTTTGACGGAATTGACCAAGGATGGTTGGCATCATATGCGCGTATTGCGATTCCCGGCGTTATCTCAAAAATCAACGAGAGGAATCGGTGCACATACTGATTACGGCTTATTGGTGATCGCGGCCCAGGATGATGTGGGTGGCCTCTATATACGTCCACCAGTTGAAGGGGAAAAGAGAAACAGAAATTGGCTGCCGACTGAAAGTATGGGGGGTATGTATGAAAATGAGGAACCCTGGATATTAGTGAAGCCTGTGCCAAGCGTACTAACGGTATTTCCTGGCGATATTCTGCAATTCCTCACCAATGGCTACCTCCTCTCAACACCACATAAAGTCAGGCTGAATACGAGGGAGCGATTTGCTATAGCCTACTTCCACGAGCCGAATTTCGAGGCTTGTGTCCGCCCTCTTTTCGCTCCCTCAAGCGATGAGCATATCCACTACGGCTCGCACTTTACAAATATGTTTATGAGGTGTTATCCAGACCGAATCACCACACGCCGGATTATTGACGAAAACCGCTTGTCAATTTTAGGTGTTTTGAAAAATGAGGGTCTTAGTCGTTTGACGACAGTGAAAAAAGCCATCGAATTGCAGAGATAAGAAGCAAAGTTTTTCGGTAGCAGGGATAACGATGCTTTCACCATAGCGATCGTCTTTATCCATGTATCCAGCTTCAAAATCAGTGCGCGATCGCCTAGTGAGGTATAATTGCAGTAGTTCCCTTGGGCCAATTGGATTCAGCAATATCTTCTTTTAAACTCACTTCCGAAAATATTTAAAATTGCATAATTGACGCTACTTGAAGATTAACTCCATCGGCTTGCCTCTAGAGTTTCCTGTGCAAAGATCCTACGCATCAAGATTGTTTCTCCCGCCAAATCGCCTCTCTCTCGGCTTATAAACCAGCCAATAAATCAGTCAAACCCACATTTTCATTTTCCATAATCGTTGCAATCCGATCGATTAATTGGGGAGCTTGAGGTTGTTTGGGATCAATCACAATCAGATTACCTATTGGGAGTAATACCAGCATATCTCCCTGATTAACATTGAGAGAATCTTGTAAAAACTGGGGAATAGTAATTTCCCCTCCCTGTCCCAGAACAATGGGAAATTATTGAATCTCTACATCCGTTTCTTGTGAAGTTATTGTCAGGACTTTAACCTCAGCCTTTAGTGTTAAGTTTTTAAGATTGTTTATTATAGCAAGGTTTGGGCATTGTACGTTTTGCCCGATCGCCCTAACCAGAAAACCCAAGTGCGATCGCCCGCAACTACCAAATCGTTTCAACGTCAGGAATATCATACCGCCGCGCGATCGCATCTTAGTTGCGATCGCGCGGCAATTGGTCGATCGCCTGGATGATGCAACGATCGGTCAAACAACGGGACTCAGTATTGAGGATGTGCGGAATTTGCGATCGCAATGAGATTTCTTTGCCAACAATAATCACAACTGCAAAGCCCCAGACACCTTGGCATTTTTAACACTTGAAATCCGAATCAAAGACCCTGATTTTACAGCAATCTTAGGTTTCCATTCATAAACCCCATCGCTAGTCGCGCGGTTGGCTATGCTTTCAACCAACTTATTCTCTTGATACAGCTCAATCTTGACCTCATCCTGAATATTATCTTTCCACAAAATTAAGTAAGGTTTATTTGCTTCCACCTGCACTTTTTCTGCTGGTTGAGCAACCACTATTTTTGGTGAAGCTGTCTGAGATTTTCTATTCCTAAATCCTAAATAGTGCGGCAGTTCGCGAGTGGCAATATTATTCGATTGAGGCAACATAATCTCCCCGACTTTAGGATTGAATAGATAAGTTGAGAGTCCGCCGTCGATCGTCACTATATCTCCTTTCACTCCGAATTCTCGCATTAACTTAGCTGCTGCATCTAATGTCGCTTCATTAACTGTGATAATTGCCAGCAATTCATTACCCTTGCGACCATCTTTGTCCAGCGTACCGATCACGTGATACCTATTTGCGGGATTTTTAGATATGAGTTTAGCTGGATGGTGCTTGTATTCGTAAGTGACAACTGCATTTTGTACTTCTTTTTGATTCAAGGGCGTTCCGGTTTGCGGTTCGTAATTTGTGATATATGCTTCTCGATCGTTCCAGACCAAAGCTTTCAATCGAACATTTTTATACTGCCCATCTTTTGGTTTCTTGACGGGGCCGTAGAGGCCGTTACCGCCAGTAATAACTTGACCGTTGAATTTGATAGGAAAAGATAGCTGCGTGCTGCGTTGGTATTGTTCAAAAAAAGAACAGTTAATCACGGAAAAAACATCGTTAGCGTAAAGCTTTTTGTATTCACCTGTAACTTCAGAGAATAACTTGGTCTTAAAGAAAGGACTGTAATATTTGTTTTCTCCCTGATAATACAATCCTTTATTGAAAGCCATCCGATCGACCTCTCCAATTAGCTGGTCTATTTGCATTTTTTGGACGTTAATAACTTGCAAATAAGCCTGATTTCCGTTGGGTAGTTCTTTTTTGTACAACTCTGCACCATCTCTGGTATCCACTGGTTGAAAATAACTGACTGGGCTGGAAATTTGTTCGATCGCAAAATGTGCAACTGCTGCCACAACAGCAACAGCAAAAATCATCAAAAAAAACGGCAAGATTTTTTTGAGTACGTTCATAAATATTAATTTGTTTCAAGACCACAACCCAAACTATCTTAAAAATAGCTTATACGCCGGATTTTTACTCTCATCCCCATACTGATAGCCCAGCGTATCCAAAAAAGCCTGCCATTCCTGCATCTCATCGGGCGGTACTTGAATTCCCACCACAATTCGCCCGTAATCTGCGCCGTTATTTCGATAGTGAAAAACGCTGATATTCCAGTTAGGGCTCATCGAACCGACAAACTTCATCAACGCACCCGGACGTTCGGGAAATTCAAAGCGATAAAACAATTCATGATCGGCCAGCATCGAACGCCCGCCCACCATATGCCGCACGTGCAATTTCGTTAATTCATCATCAGTTAAATCCAAAGTCTTGAAGCCACAATCTTCAAAACTTGCGGCTATATTCACCGCATCGGCACGGTTTTGAATTTGTACACCGATAAAAATATGTGCCTCTTTCTCATCCGCAATTCGATAGCTAAATTCAGTTAAATTGCGTTTTCCCAGACATTCGCAAAACCTGCGGAGACTTCCCGGTTGTTCGGGAATTGTAACTGCAAAAATGGCTTCGCGGCGTTCGCCAAACTCGGCTCTTTCTGCTACAAAACGCAGCCGATCGAAATTCATGTTCGCGCCGCAAGCCACAGCAATTAATGTTTGTCCTGCGATTTGTTCCCGTTCCACGTAAGCTTTCGCACCTGCGATCGCCAAAGCGCCAGCAGGTTCTAAGATCGATCGCGTATCTTCAAAAACATCCTTAATCGCCGCGCAAACATCATCCGTAGCCACCAAAATAATCTCATCCACATACTCCTGACACAACCGAAAAGTTTCCTCCCCCACTTCCCGCACAGCAACGCCATCAGCAAATAAACCCACCTGCGACAAACGCACCCGTTTACCTGCTTTCAGCGATTGATTCATTGCATCGGAATCGATGGGTTCGACGCCAATAATCTTAATTTCCGGCCGCAACCGCTTGACATAGGCCCCAATTCCCGAAATCAATCCGCCGCCGCCAATTGCCACAAAAATCGCATGAATTGGTTTTTGATGTTGCCGCAGAATTTCCATGCCGATCGTACCCTGTCCCGCAATTACGTGCGGGTCATCAAAAGGGTGAATAAAAGTTAAACCTTTTTCCGCCTCTAATTGGCGCGCAAAGGCGTAGGCATCGTCGTAGGTATCCCCATGCAAAACTACCTCTCCGCCCCGGGATATGACCGCATTTACCTTCACCTGCGGCGTCGTTACGGGCATGACTATGATCGCGCGAGTTCCCAGGTGGCGGGCGGCGAGGGCGACTCCTTGGGCGTGGTTGCCGGCGGAAGCTGCAATGACACCTTGTGCTAGCAAATCCGGCGACAGTTGCGCCATTTTGTTGTACGCACCCCGCAGCTTGAAGGAAAACACCGACTGCATATCCTCTCGCTTCAGCAAAAGTTTATTGTTGAGCCGTGCTGATAGATTGGGGGCTACTTCTAGGGCTGTTTCTTGAGCAACATCGTAGACGCGGGCGGTGAGGATTTGTACCAGGTAATCGCAAAGCATGGGGTTAGCAGGTTGGTTGATGCCGGATGGTGGGATAATTGTAGGGCACTTGTGTTAGTATTTTGCGGGGAATTGGCGATCCTCTTCCAGGGCTTCGCTAACGGGCGATCGCAACTTTCCAATAATAACTTTTCCCTTTGGGAACATAAGGAGCCTGAAGACTATGAATAATATTTCGTTTTTGCCGTTTACCCCGGTTATAAAATCCGGTTTGTGAGCGTATTAGTCCGTAATCCTTAATTTAGTATGTAAATTCATGAACGTACAAATTACAGATTTGCGTGCGGTTGACGAGCCAAAAGTTCAACAGGTAGCTAGATTAATAGTTGAAGGTTTTAAAGAGCATTGGCCCGATGCTTGGCCCGATCTAAAATCTGCTTTGCAAGAAGTGCAAGAATCTTTCGGAGCCGATCGCATCAGTCGAATTGCTGTCGGCGACAGCAATCAAGTTTTGGGATGGATTGGCGGGATTAAACAGTATGACGGTAATGTTTGGGAACTGCACCCGCTGGTAGTGAGAACAGAATTTCGCGGACAAGGAATTGGTCGATCGCTCGTAGCTGATTTGGCAACAGAAGCTAAAAACCGGGGAGGGATCGTGCTGTGGGTGGGCACCGACGACGAAGACAATCAAACAACTCTTTCAGGCATCAATCTTTATCCTAACGTTTGGGAACACATCGCCAAAATTAGAAACTTGCGCGGTCATCCCTACGAATTTTATCAAAAAATGGGTTTTGCGATCGTCGGAGTGATGCCCGACGCGAACGGAATTGGCAAGCCAGATATTTTCATGGCAAAGCGGTTGTAAAGTTTAATGTAGGTTCTCAATTTACTGGCCGGTGGCTTGCCAATCCAACACTTAGCAAAATTAGTGGTTGAAAGTTTCCCAGAAAATCGGTCTAGTCTGGACGTGCGAACCCCGTTCGAGGGTCGCTAATAAACAAACCCAGAACTAACGAATCCATCACCGTATCCCAGACCGGAGTCAAACGCTCTGCATCGTCTACCCAGTAATCAAAAGTAATCAAACACTGAACATTAGAACCCAATCCAATACAGATTCGCGAATAAGCTTCCCGCTGTTCTGGAGGGTCGATAAACTTAAATTCAGTCCAAACAATGCGGGCAGTTTGCCGCTTCAATTGGATAATTTCCCCAGGAGCGATCGGATTCCGCGTATCATCTTCAACCACCTTCTGTAATAGCGGTACTAGCGGAAAATCTGCCCAGTTACCAGGCGGTAGCAAATTAAACGAAACCTCCAAACAACAATCATCATCCGGCGGCTTTTTATCCGTAAATCGGAACGACTTAGTATCGGGTTCAAAATGCCAATCTTCGGGGACATCAAAGCGGACTGCACCTCTTCCTGCTACAAAAATCCGAGTTCCAGGCTTTGATTTCCAATTGTGGTCTTCTTTGAGTTCTAGGGTTTCCTTGAGCCATTCTTGCTTTTTGCGCTTAGACATAAACAGAACACCAAATTACTGCTAATGTGTAGTTTTAGACTTGGCAAACACATTTTAACCTTATTTTGCTCGCCGTTTGCTCAAATATAACAATCCTTACAAAAATTATGAATTCCTCTCTTCTCTATTCCTCTGCGCCTCTGCGGTAAAAAAGAATTCCTTTCACAATTGGCTAACTTTTATTTTTCACTCTTTGGAATCACATACCTAATTCCGCCTTTATTCCCAGCCGCATCGCCCTTATAACGCGGGATCACATGAATAGCCGCGTGAGTTCGACTTTGACCTGCCTGTTTATTAATATTTATTCCCACATTAAACCCGTCAGGCTGAAATTCTTTACTTAACATCTCTTGTACCTTATTAGCCATAAACCAGCAAGCAGATTGCTCTCGAAACGGCAGTTCAAAATAATTTGCAACGTGACGCTTGGGGATGATTAAAACATGACCTTTGCTGGCGGGATAACCGTCAAACATCGCATAAGCTGTTGCTGATTCAGTTAGTAAAATTAGGTTTTTATACGGATTGCAGAATATGCAGTTATTAGTAGAATTTCTTTGATGGTTGTAATGCACGTATTTGTAAATTTCGCAATACTCATCTAGGTGAACTGGCTTAAATGGAAGTTTGACAATGCACTGATATGTAGGCTTTTTGTGAACATAATGTTCTCGGAAGCCTTCTTTTTTGATATCCCTTCTTACCGCAAAATACGCATTACCTCCCGGTTTCAACAGGTGCGACACTTCCATCAGGACATTAGCTTGTTCTTCAGGAAACAAAACATTCAAAACATAAAAACAAATGATTGTGTCAAATTTATCTTCGGGGAATTCCGGGAAATAATAAGGGTCGTAACCCGCAATATTCAAGCCTTTTTGCTGCAACAATCTAACATCGCTGCCGAAGCCGCACCCAAAATCTAAGACTTTCCCTTGCAGCAAGTTTTTATCCAATAAAAATCTGGCTGGAAATGACAGGGAAATTCTTTCGATTGCTGTCAGGTGGCTAAATTTATTTTGTTGCTTTTTCATGGTGGCATAGATTTGATTTAAATAAATATTCTTCCGTCCGCGCACCATCCGGACGAGAGTTTGTGTCGTACCGATTTCAAGATCCGAATGTTATATAAAAATTTTATCATTATTGCAGTTTGGCGATCGCCCCTTTTTCTACCAACACCTTACCAGTCACCAAATCTCGCACCGTCGCCAACAAAACCCGCCTCTCATCCACCTCAAAACTCACCGAAACCCTGTCAATTCCCAATACTCCGGGCGGATTCAAATGCGCTACGCAAACCTGCTGGTGATGGCTTTCCAGAGACCGAAAATCCGTTTTTTTGTTGAGCAAGCTGCTCGTCATTTGCCCTTTTTCGTTAAAAATAACCTCCGCTTGCGATACCTCCGCAACTTCCCCAATATCTAACCGAATTTCCCTTTGCCCTTCAATTGCCACTTGCAGCGTCAACTCTTCGGAACTTTCACAGGGATACTTCATTTCCTTGCTAAATATCGGCGAATAAGCATAAGCTTTAGCATAAGGTTCCCAGAGGCGAATTGCATAGCTGTGGCGCAAATAATCGTCAACTCTCGCTAATTGTGTCAAGGCTAAAGCACCGTGCGCCACGGCTTCAAAAGGCTTGTCTCTTTGGACTTTTTGCCGCCCAAAATACGAAACCACTACATTAGATACAGCCGGAATTAGAGAAGTTCCTCCTACCAGCAAAACCTGTTCGATATCTGCTTTACCGATACCTTTTCCCTGTGCAATGCTCAGCACTTCATCTAAACTTTCCCGCAACTGTTCTAACAACTGCCTAGATTCCAGAATTTCCTCAAGCTTGTCTCGGTTTAGCTGCAAGTCGTAAGACATAAAATTTTCATCGTCAAACCAGCTTTCCTTAGCCTCATTAACTTGAGAAAGTTGAATTTTTAATTTTTCCGCTATTTCTAATAAGTTTTGCCACCCAACTGCGCCGACTTCTGCCCGCGACGAACCAATTTGCCGCAAATAATCTTCGACAATCCAGATATCAATATCTTCGCCGCCGACATAAGCATCCGATTTTGCCAACACTTCGGCACGCACCCCCCCCAGCCCCCCCTTGTTAAGGGGGGGAGCGAGATTTCTCCCCCCCTTGACAAGGGGGGGTAAGGGGGGGGCTAGAGCAGTACGGACTAAACTTAAATCTAAAGTTCCGCCGCCAAAATCAACTACTAAAACTAGAGAACCGGGGCGTTTGACTGCATATCCTAGGGCTGCTGCTGTGGATTCATCTATTAGCTGAACTTCCGAAACTCCCAAAGATTCTGCTAAATCGCGAAACCAATCCAGATATCGCTCAAATGCTCCTACGGGTACTGTAAAAATTACTTTGTCTGGCTGTATATTTTGTATATATAACTGCTTCCAAATAGTTTTGATAAACTGTTCTGCTACTGATGTTGATGTGTATGTTTCTCCATCAATATTGCGGGGTGGTGGCTGAAAGTCAGCGGCTAAATTGCATTTAAAAGCTTTAAAAAAACGGTCTGGCTGGGCTTGCCCCAAACGCTGCGATCGCACTTTTTCTCCCAATATTAACTCTCCCGCACTTTTCACAAATACCAAAGTCGGTACTACAGGTATTTCTCGGGGATCTTCACTCGATTTATGCGTTTTAAAAATGCGGGATATCTCGCCCAATCTTAAAGTTTCTGGTGTTTGCGTATCCGGGTTGAGAATGCAGACAACCGTGTTGCTGGTGCCGAAGTCAATGGCAACTGTAGTCATGGTGATTTTAGATTTCAGATTTTAGATTTTATTTTTTATGCTGCCCAGGGTGGTGCAGCTAACTTTACTTTATATGACTTACGAATCTACTCTATTTGTAGGGTCGCATTGCGCTCCTCACTTAATTTTTTATGCCTCCTGGCAGCGTGCGACTAACTTTAGCAGGAGTAAGAATTCGCTCTCCCTCCCGATACCCGACAAACCGAATATAAACTAATTCTCCTTCTGTTATATCCTCAACATCTGGCTGGTGCAACTGCGGATTGTAAGCAGTTTGTTCCCACGCAGAACCAATCGTTTCAAAATCCCAGCTTGATAACAGATTTTCTAACGGAGTAAAAAGAGCAGAAAGATTTTTGGCTGGCATATCAGGCTTGGCCTCTGCCATTTTGCGGGCGGCGGGATAGTTGGTTAACAAAGTTTGCAACTGTTCAAATGTAGCGCGGCGAAAATCGGCAGTTAGTTGAGTTTTTTGCTGCTGCAATTCTTCTCGCAGCCGGAAACACTGCTGCCTTAATTCTTCAATTTCGGTGGGATTAGTTGTGATTGTAGCCGATATTGGCAGCGCGATCAAAGTGCGATCGAACTCTTGAAAATTCAAATTCAGCACTTTTGCCAGCCGCCTCAGTTGGTCTAGCTTGAGGTTTCCCACGTCTCCCTGTCGCACTAAACGCACCGCGTAGCGACTTAAGCCTGCTTTTTCGCCTAAATCTTGCCAATCGAGAATGTCTAGCTGATTCATGCGTTCCCGCAGAATTGTATCGTACTTAAACTCGATCGCATCTCCCGCCTCAGATGCAGCATAAAGGTAGACTAAAATTAGAAAAATGCCCCCGACAGCCAGCGCGAAGCTGAAGGCAGGCACTGTTGTTACATCAACTGTTGCACCGAGGATCTCAAACATCTTTAACTCTTCTAAACTTGTTTTAAAGTCTGCGTTTGTTCAACGCTCAAATTTTCTTCGCCTTGGTAATATTCTGGCAACAAGTCTTGAGATTCTACTTTTCCGAGAGATTTTTCAATTCCGGCGGTGGTTTCGGTGCAACTCGAACCTGTGGCGTTGAGGACGGTTTCGGTAATTTTGCCGTCTTTGCCTATACGGTATTCTATTTGGCGGTATTCGGCCATAATTCTGCCTCTTGGTTTAATGCTTGAGTGTTGACTGCTGAGTGTTGAGTTATATTATAGATTCTATTTCCCAATTATTCTAATGAATTTTTGTAGCGACAATGCAACCGGGGTTTCGCCGGAAATTATGGCAGCGATTGCAGCAGCTAATTGCGGTGCTGTGATGTCTTACGGAGATGATGAATATACAAAGCGTTTGCAAGTTGAATTTTCGGATTTGTTCGAGACATCGGTGACTGTTTTTCCTGTAGCAACTGGTTCTGCTGCTAATGCGCTAGCCCTTGCGGTTGTCACTCCTCCTTACGGGGCTATTTACTGTCACGCCGAATCTCATATTAATCTAGATGAATGCGGCGCGCCGGAGTTTTTTACAGGCGGTGCAAAGTTAGTAACAGTAACAGGAAATCATGGTAAAATAGAGGCAGAGACTTTAGGAAAAATACTCGATCGCGCTGGTGCAGGTGTCGTCCACCACGTACAGCCGGCAGCCGTCAGCATCACTCAAGCAACGGAAGCCGGAACTGTCTACAATCCAGCGGAAATTTCCCACATTTCGGAAGTGGTTCGCAGCCACAATTTGCACCTGCACATGGATGGAGCTCGCTTTGCCAATGCTGTCGCCAGTTTGGGCTGTTCTCCTGCGGATGTTACTTGGCGCGCCGGTGTCGATATTCTCTCCTTTGGAGCGACAAAAAACGGCGCGATGGCTGCGGAAGCTGTGGTTTTTTTTAATTCAGAATTGGCAAAGACTTTTCCTTTTTATCGCAAGCGCAGCGGCCATCTTTTCTCTAAAATGCGGTTTTTGTCGGCGCAGTTGGAAGCGTACATAACGGATGATTTGTGGCTGAAAAATGCGGCTCATGCAAATAATATGGCAGCAAAATTAGCCGAAGGTTTGGCGGGAGTTGAGGGAGCGAAGTTTTGCCATCGAGTTGAAGCTAACGAGATTTTTATTCAACTTCCCGAATCGATAATTACAGCGGTTTTAGCTGAGGGCTTTCTGTTTTATCGGTGGGATGAATGTACTATTAGACTGGTAACGGCTTTTAATACTCTGGAAGCCGATGTTGTTGCTTTGGTGGAAGCAGTTAAACGACATCAGTAATTATTTCGTAAGGGCGGGTTTTACGAATAATATTTGACGAGTACCAACAATCTAGATCAACCCGTTCCCCACAACTGACAACCCGCATCAACATTAAATTTGGATCGAATGCGGAAAATGTACATTGTGATTTTTCGTTTGATCGGAGCGGGTTTGAGAGATTGTTGGTTATTTACAATTATTGTTTGTGGCACCAGCCCTACATTTTAATAGGTTGAGGAATAGGTTCTGCAACTGCGGCTAGTTCTGGTTCAACTGCTTCGAGGTGTGCTTCTAAAAGCGCCAGATTTCTCATGTTTGATTTATAAAAAGCATCGAAGATATCTCCGACTAAAGGTACCGATCCCACAACGGCTTCTAGACCGATATTGTAAATCATTTTGCCTAGAGTCTTTTGGGGGATGTTGAATCGAGTTGCTAAATAAATTAGGTAGGCGGAAAATGCGGTATCTACGATATCCCCAGCACCCGGAACTAAACCGATAATCGGGTCTAAACCAATGCGAAATTTAGTGCCGGGGATGCCAATGGCGGTATCCATCAGGCGGCTGAGTTTGCGGATGCGGTTGAGGGTGGCGAGACGCTCTATGTTGTTCATATTATTATTGTTGAACTAGGTTGAAAATTTGAAATCTGTCGGAAGAGGGAAAAAAAACATCTAGAAACCGCTCATTCTCGATCTTCGCTAATATGCTGAATTCCCCATTCGTGCATGGCATTAATAATCGGTTTGAGACTTTCGCCCAAAGGCGTTAGCGAATATTCAACTTTTGGCGGCACTTGCAGGTAAATTTCCCGGTGTACGATCGCGTCTGATTCCATTTCCCGCAGTTGCTGCGTCAGCATCTTCTGAGTAATGCCGTTTACAGCTCGTTGCAGCTCGTTAAAACGCTTCACTCCTTGAAACAACTCCCGCAGAATCAAGACTTTCCAGCGCCCGCCTATCACATCTAGAGTGCGTTCTACAGGGCAATTTGCTCGATCGACGTTTACTTCTTGGACTTGCATAGTATCTTTTTGGTAACTACCGCACTTTTAAGTGCGTACTATCCATAATAGCTTGACTCGGTTTAAAATAAAAACATCAAAGAAACACCCGATAAATTTCACTGAGGATTCAGAAAATGATTACCGTCAGAAAAAGTGAAGCAAGAGGACACGCTAATCACGGTTGGCTGGACAGTTACCACACATTTTCTTTTGCCGGCTATTACGATCCAAATTATATGAATTTTCGCTCTTTACGGGTAATTAATGAGGATTTCGTTAGCCCCGGCAGAGGTTTCGGCACTCACGGGCACAGCGACATGGAAATCATTACTTATGTATTAGAAGGAGCATTAGAACACAAGGATAGTTTGGGTACCGGTGCAGTGATTAAACCCGGTGAAGTGCAGCGGATGAGTGCAGGTACGGGTATCCAGCACAGCGAGTTCAATAACTCGCAAACAGACGCAGTTCATTTGCTGCAAATCTGGCTGTTACCCGATACAAAAGGCTTGCAGCCGAGTTACGAGCAGCGGGAGTTTCCAGTGGAAGAAAGGCGCGGAAAACTGCGATTAGTGGCGGCGCGAGATGCCAGAGATGGTGCTGTGAAAGTGCATCAAGATGTGGATTTGTATGCGGCTGTTTTGGATAAAGACTCGCGGGTTTCTCATGCTTTGCAGCCGAATCGCCATGCTTGGGTGCAAGTGGCTCGCGGCTCGGTTTTGCTCAACGGTTTGCCTTTGAAAAATGGCGACGCTGCGGCGGTTAGCGGCGAGTCTGAATTGGCGATTGAAGCTACGGAAGATGCTGAATTTTTGCTGTTTGATTTGGCATAATATTGAATGCAAAATCCCCGACTTCTTGGAGAAGTCGGGGATTTAATTCGCTGGTATGTGACAGCTCAAAAGGATTTCAAGAATTAACAGAAATATTCTTTTTAGGTCGTCCGCCTTTCTTGCCATTTTTCCGTGCTGCTGCCGATTTAGAGTTTGAAGTTGCCTGTCCTCCCTTCCTTCCTAATTCAGCCATCCAAGATTTTGTCCCAAAAATACCTGCGATAAGTTCGGGAATGCCAAAATCAACATCTAAGCTTTCCCAGTGCACGCTGCTACCGGAAGGTGGTAGCCAAACATCAGCAAGTTGTTCTGGTGAAGCATCTTCTAAGCCTTGTGCTAGCTTTGGCGGAAAAGAAAAAATAGCACCGTTTTTCAGTTTGATCGCAATTAAATCTTCAGACTGATTGTAATATACAGATTCGGCGCGGGGCTCTGTAACCTCGGCTTGTTTCCATGCTTCTTTGGCTTTGGCTATTTGCTCTAGAAGATTTTCTTCGGTTAATTCTTTGTCCCAGTTTTTAAATGCCATGTATTTCCTCCCATTTACTTAACAGCATTTCTTGATTGGTCGCTATAAGTTTAAGTGCATTCACGATGTCTTTATTCTTGATTCTCTCGTCAGCCTTAACTAAAGTAGGAGGTGCTTCTTCATTGCCAATATTAATCTTGATTTCCATCTGGTTAGCATCATTTTTTCTCCCTTTGAAAACGTGGACATGAGCGGGAATATGGTCGTTAGTATAGATGTAAACAAATAAATTGTTCTTGATATCTTCTATAACTTGGGGCATAATTTTATTGTTAATTTTAAAAATTTTTATATATTATGTATGATAACCCAAGCGTTTGGTTTTGTCAAGTGCAGATGCCTTACTATTGATATTTTGCACCTGCCGTTACAGTCCGCAAGGGACTTAAGTTCCTTGCTCAAAGCTGAAGTCATATTGAGAGGGCTGAATAAGTTAATGGTTGAAAGTCACTCGGCGGTTGAAACCGCTACTATACAAACAAAGTCCGCCTGCGCGGACTAAGAAATTAATCAGCGATCCAATATTTTGTGCCAAAAATACCTGCTACAAGTTCGGCAATGCCAAAATCAACAATATCGAAGCTTTCCCAGTGCACGCTGCTGCCAGAAGGAGGCAGCAAAACATCAGCAAGCTGTTCTGGTGAAGCACCTTCTAAGCTTTGTGCCAGCTTTGGAGGAAAACAAAAAATAGCGCCGTTTTTCAGTTTGATAACTATTAAATCTTCCGACTGGTTATACTGCACGGATTCGGCACGCGACTCTGTAGCCTCAGCGTTTTTCCATGCTTGCTTGGCTTGGGCTATTTGCTCTCGGAGATTTTCCTCAGTTAATTCTTTGTCCCAGTTTCTAAATACCATATATTTCTTGCCATCGGTTTTGTTAAGTTTGGATGCTTGATTATTGCTGCATGGGATTGTGTTAAGCGGACTGTGAAGAAAATTATACTTAATCCTGGGTTACTACTTAGGAAATAAGTAAATAGGAGGAAGAAAGTGAATTTTATTTGTGGTATTTTTGCTAAGGTTAAGTGTTTAGGATAAATTGTTATGCAAGAAAACCCGATCGCCAGGAAGCATCTTATTGGGAGCCTCATCACTGGTTTAGCAGTTGGCGCGATCGCGGGCGCACCTATCGGCTGGATGGCTAATGGGTATTATTCCGAGCAGCGTTTGGCTCAAATTCTGATTTGCCGAGAAAAGAATAGAGATCAGCCAGTTGCGATTGTTGAGGCTAGGTGCGGTTCCCGATTCTAAATTTTTATGCTAGCCAGAGGGCTGTGTCACATATTGTGAGGCTTGTGCGAATGTCGAAAGTTCGATCGTCGCGCAGGCATTTTGGCGTTGTTAACCGTCAATCGATTTTAGATTTTAGATTTTAGATTTTAGATTTTAGAATTGAAGCATTGACAAGGCCCAAAAACGGATACGCTGCCACGTACTTAAGTCGTGGAAAAATAAAAATTTTAGACCCTAGTTCAAGCTTCCAGATTTATCTGTGGGGTAAATCTAAAATCTAAAATCTAAAATCTAAAATCGACTGACCGCACGGATAAATTCGGGGGCTCCTTTATCGGATACAGGTTTTTTATTTCTGGACCGATGAATCCGGGGGCTTGTATCCTGGATGCTTTCGGTCAATATGCCACAAACCGGAAAAGTTATCCGTCAGTTGATATATGGGTATGTTAAATTTACACAATAATGAATTACAGCAGAACAATTCCGGCTATTTTGAGTGCTACGATCGCCCTGAGTTCGATCGCCCTCATCCCAATCACATCACCTCAAATTGCCCTCGCATTAACCGCCGACAAAGTTAAAACCGTTGCCCAACAAATTACGGTTCGCATCCAGGGCCCAAAAGGCGGTTCGGGAGTAATTTTAGAGAAACAAGGCAGCACATACTATATTCTCACAAATTGGCACGTTGTCGATAAAGCCGGCGGTTACGAGGTCGTAACTCCCGACGGCAAAGCTCACTCTGTATCATACAGCCTCGTGCGGCGAGTGCCGGGGATGGATTTAGCCGTCGTACCCTTCAGCAGCACTCAAAGCTACCCCCTGGCTCAATTAGCCAATTCCGCAGCAACTAAGGGAAACAAGGCTTATGTGGCCGGCTGGCCGATATCCGGCGGTTCTCTGAGACAGCCGATTTTCATCGCCACGGAAGGTCAGCTTACCGGCCGCCAAACTCCCTGGAACGGCTATACTTTGGTCTACAACAACTTAGTGAGAGCGGGCATGAGTGGGGGGCCGGTGCTCGATGATGCGGGGCGAGTTGTCGCAATTAACGGCATTGTCAGGTTAGAGGACAATTCCGATAAAATCGTGGCTGCGGGAATAGAAATTAATACTTTCATGAAATGGCGATCGACTGTTTCGCTGCCAGTAGTTCCCCAATCTCCTACTGCCGGAAATCCGAAAACTCCGGCGAATAATGCGCCCCGCCGGCCAGCAAGTGCGATCGCCTTTGCTGCTACAAATACCCTCAAAGGGCCTTCGGAAGTTGTCAGTTCCCTTGCCCTAGCTTCAGCTTATTTTACTACAGGAAATAGCAACGGCACAATCTCAGTTTGGAATTTTCCCAGCGGGCAATTAAAAACTACCCTGCAAGGACACACGGAAGCCGTAAACGCACTGGGCGCGAGTGCGGATGGCAAGGTATTAGCTAGCGGTAGCGACGACAAAACTGTGAAAATTTGGAATTTAGAAACTGGCGCGGTTGTACGCACTTTGAGCGGGCATTCCAATGCAGTTTCGAGCGTTGCCGTTAGTCCCGACGGTCAATTTGTAGCCAGCGGCAGTTGGGACAAAACGATTAAGCTTTGGAACCCGAAAACGGGGGAGTTGCTGCGGACTTTGACCGGGCATTCTGGGTTGGTGAATGCTGTTGCAATCAGTCCCGACAACAAAACTTTAGCTAGCGGCAGCAAAGACGGTTCAATTAGGTTGTGGAATTTAGCTAGCGGTCAAGCAATTCGCACGATTGGCGGCAAAAACTTGTCTGTTTTGTCGCTAGCTTTTACTCCCGACGGCAAAAGTTTAGCGGCGGGAAATAGCAACGGCACTGTTGGTTTGTGGAATGTCGGAAACGGGCAGTTAATTCGGCGTTTGAGCGGGCATACTGATGGAGTTTGGTCTGTGGCATTCAGTCGGGATGGCACTACGTTGGTTACTGGGAGTTGGGATAAGAGTGTGAGACTTTGGGATGTGCGATCGGGCGAATTGAGAGGTAATTTGAGCGGTCATGCTGGCTACGTTAGCGCTGTGGCGATTAGCAGCGACGGTAAGACTATTGTTAGTGCGGGTTGGTTGGGGGAAATCAAGATTTGGAAAAGGAGTTGAGATTTTTTTGAACGAACCGCCAAGGCGCGTTACGCGGAGGGGCGCGTAAGCGCTACTCAACCTAGAAACAGCCCCGCCTCTGTAGCGAAGCCAGCTACTTGAGGGTTGGGGTAGGCACGGACTCTACTGGTAGGGTGCGTCAGTTCGTAGCGATTCGATGCACATGGGCTCATCATTTCCGGGTTCCGCACCCTACTACGTAGCATTTTGCTTCAAAGTACGATCGACACTTATGATAGATTTGGTTCTTGCAGGACTACACTAAAAGACAAAATCAAATTAAGATTTGCGCCATAAATTCGATCGACCCGCTGTGCTGGGGGACTCTGCACTTGGCGGAGTCAATCTAAAATCTAAAATCTAAAATCTAAAATCGCGTGACTTCTGACAAATGATTGAAGTAGAACACTTAAGCAAAACTTACGGTTCGACCGCAGCGATCGCGGACGTGTCTTTTTCGGTCGAATCAGGAGAAATTCTCGGGTTTTTGGGGCCAAACGGCGCTGGCAAAACCACAACTATGCGGATTTTGTCGGGATATTTGCCGGCATCCAGCGGTACCGCCCGCATCGCCGGCCTCGACGTTCACGAAAACTCGATGGCAGTCAGACAGCGCATCGGCTATCTGCCGGAAAACCCGCCGCTTTATCCAGAAATGACTGTGGAAGGGTTTCTGTTTTTTGTGGCCAGGATTAAGCAAGTACCTGCGGGCGATCGCGCGCGACGAGTTACCTCCGCGATCGAACGCTGCGGCCTGATTGATAAACGCAAAGTTTTAATCCGCAAACTTTCTAAAGGATTTCGGCAGCGCGTCGGTATCGCCCAGGCGATCGTCCACGACCCCCCGGTAATTATCTTAGACGAACCAACCGTCGGCCTCGACCCCCGACAAATCATCGAAGTCCGCAATTTAATCAAAAGTCTTGGCGGCCAGCACACAATCATCCTTTCCACGCACATTCTCCCCGAAGTCAGCATGACTTGCAACCGCGTCACCATCATCAATCGCGGTAAAATCGTCGCTGCGGGTACTCCCGAAAATTTGATGGGAGAGTTGGCCGCCGGAGAGGGCTACGAACTCGAAGTTGAAGGCGAGGCTGATTTGGTAAACAGTCTGCTGTTGCCTTCTTTGGAAAATGTGCCGGGAGTTCGATCGGTCGAATTAATTCCAAGCCAGCAATTTTTAGCAAGTCGTTACCGCCTGCGGGCCTTGTGCGAATCGGACATAGAACCCGGACGAGAAATTGCCGCAGCTATTATCACCTCGGGATTCGGACTTTGCGAAATGCGCCGCAATCGGGCTAGTTTGGAAGATGTGTTTTTAAGGCTGACAGCGGCTGAAAAAAAACCGGAAGAAAATCTGGTTCACAGCGAACCGGAGGTCGATCGAAATCTGCAAGAAGCGGCAGAAACTCCAGACTCGAGCGCGGATTCTCCTCAATCGGAATCGCAACCGATTGTCGAAAATCTGATAGTTTCAGATAGGCAAGAGTCGATCGAGCATCCTCAACCAGAATCTGAACCAGTTGTAGAAACTCTAGAGTCGATCGAGCATCCTCAACCAGAACCGATTGTCGAAAATCTAGAAGTTTCAGAAACTCTAGAGTCGATCGAGCATCCTCAACCAGAACCGATTGTCGAAAATCTGCCCGTTGTTTCAGATAGGCAAGAGTCGATCGAGCATCCTCAACCAGAACCGATTGTCGAAAATCTGCAAGTTGTTTCAGAAACAGTAGAGTCGATCGAGCATCATGAACCAGCATCGGAACCAGTTGTAGAAACCGTCGAGTCGATCGAGCCTCATCAACCAGAACCGATTGTCGAAAATCTGCAAGTTGTTTCAGAAACCGTCGAGTCGATCGAGCATCCTCAACCAGCATCGGAACCAGTTGTAGAAACAGTAGAGTCGATCGAGCATCCTCAACCAGAACCGATTGTCGAAAATCTGCAAGTTGTTTCAGAAACAGTAGAGTCGATCG
>NZ_JAUBQD010000016.1:0-17673 GCF_036701085.1 Microcoleus sp. Pol7_A1 | reverse complement strand
AGCATCCTCAACCAGAACCGATTGTCGAAAATCTGCAAGTTGTTTCAGAAACGGTAGAGTCGATCGAGCATCCTCAACCAGAATCCGAACCAATTGCAGAAACAGAGGAAATAAGCGATTTAGAACCAGAAATGCAACCAGTGGCAGATTTTCTGGAAACTGTAGAAAGACAAGAATTGATCGAGAATCCTCAACCAGAACCGATTGTCGAAAATCTGCTGATTGTTGAAAGGCAAGAGTCGATCGAGCCTCATCAACCAGAACCGATTGTCGAAACACCAGAGTCGATCGAGCCTCATCAACCAGAACCGATTGTCGAAACACCAGAGTCGATCGAGCCTGATCAACCAGAACCGATTGTCGAAAATCTAGAAGTTTCAGAAACCGTAAAGTCGATCGAGCATTCTCAACCAGAACCGGTTGTCGAAAATCTGCTCATTGTTGAAACGGTAGAGTTGAACCAACCTTCTCAACCAGAACCGGTTGTCGAAAATCTGCTCATTGTTGAAACGGTAGAGTCGAGCCAACCTTCTCAACCAGAATTCCAACCAGTTGTCGAAACACAAGAGTCGATCGAGCATTCTCAACCAGAACCGGTTGTCGAAAATCTGCTAATTGTTGAAATACCAGAGTCGAGCCAACCTTCTCAACCAGAACCGTTTGTCGAAAATCTACTCATTGTCGAAATACCAGAGTCGAGCCAACCTTCTCAACCAGAACCGTTTGTCGAAAATCTACTCATTGTCGAAACACCAGAGTCGAGCCAACCTTTTCAACCAGAACCAGTTGTCGAAAATCTGCTCATTGTTGAAACGGTAGAGTCGAGCCAACCTTTTCAACCAGAACCGGTTGTCGAAAATCTACTCATTGTCGAAACACCAGAGTCGAGCCAACCTTCTCAACCAGAACCGGTTGTCGAAAATCTACTCATTGTCGAAACACCAGAGTCGAGCCAACCTTCTCAACCAGAACCGGTTGTCGAAAATCTGCTCGTTGTCGAAACACCAGAGTATCGCCAACCTTCTCAACCAGAATCCCAACCAGTTGTAAAAAATAGGCAACTTAAAAAAAAGCCACAACCGAGTAGCGATTCTCAACCAGAACAGCCACCTGTTACCAAAAAGCGACAAATAGAAAGAAAGCAACACAATAGCGACGACAGCGAAACACCACCCGCCGAGGACTCAAAATGAACCAATCACCAAGAGCCAATTACCCATTCCCAATTCCTAAAGGTTAGTAATGATTAGTAATATTGTCGCAATTTACCGCAAAGAACTACAAAGCTATTTTGCCTCGCCATTAGCCTATGCCATCGCAGCAGTCTTTTGGCTAATCACCGGCTACTTTTTAATAGCTATCCTCCTCGCCCCCGACGGGTTAATTCCCCAAATCGGCCAGCGAGACCAAATGGGAATTACCGAACCCCCCATCGACGTAGCCTACGAATTCCTGCAACTATTTCTGCGAATAATGGGTTCCCTTTCATTGTTCGTACTACCCGCACTCTCAATGGGACTTTACGCAGAAGAACGCAAACGTGGAACCTTAGAACTATTAGCCACATCGCCCTTAACAAACTGGGCAGTTGCTACTGGTAAACTCCTCGGAGTTTTAACATTTTATACAACCATGTTGGTGCCCCTGCTGTTCTGCGAGGCGATCGCCCTCAGTTCCTCAACCCCACCCGTACCCCCCGCAGTTCTCCTGCTAGGACACGGCGGCTTAATCTTACTAGCAGCAGGAGTATTGTCCCTCGGAATGTTTATTTCCTCCCTCACAGACAGCACAATTTTATCAGCCATCCTCACCTTCGCTCTAGTATTATTTCTGTGGGTGATCGATGCAGCCGCCGTGGCTATCGGTGGCCCCTTCGGAACAGCATTAGGACATTTGTCGCTATTAACACATTATACCAATCTTGTCAAGGGAGTTTTTGATACCAGCAGTTTAATTATGTTTGCCAGTTACATCATTTTAGGAGTATTTCTGACCGCCCAATCCATCGATGCTTTGCGATATCAGCGTTCTTAAAAACATCAGGGAAGAGTTCGGGTAATCAAGAGGGGAGAGTGGGAAAGTCGGAGAGTAGGAGAGTCGGAGATTAAAGGAGAGGCCAACAATTCCCAATTCCCAATTCCCAATTTCCCATTCCCAATTCCCAATTAATGTTAATTATTCCACTAATTTGTTGAAATAATGAAATTTATCAATCCAAAAATCGACTTTGCGTTCAAAAAAATATTCGGTTCCAGCGACAGCAAAGACATCCTGATTAATTTTTTGAACGCCATTCTTTATGAAGCACAACCAGTCATCGAAGACCTAGAAATAATCAACTCCCAACCCGAACCTCAAACTCTCGCAACCCAAGACACACACCTAGATGTCAAAGCCACAATTAACGGCGGCAGAATCGCCCTAGTTGAAATTCAACTGATCAACGTGCCTTTCTTCGGGAACAGAGTGTTGTACAACGCGGCCAAAAGCTACAGCCAGCAATTAACAGGAAAAGAACGCTACGAAAGACTAAAAACTGTAATTTCATTAAAAATTTCCGACTTTGAAATGTTTGAAAATCAACCCGAATTTATGTCGCGGTTTGTTTTTCAAGAAAAAGAGCAACAGTTTGATTGTCCAGATACTGAAATAGAATTAGTATTTATCGAACTGCCAAAATTTAGAAAGGAATTAGCAGAATTAGAAACAACCGCCGACAAATGGATTTACTTTCTCAATAACACCAGCAATCTGGAGACTGTACCAGAAACACTGAGTGCAGTTCCCGAACTTCAGAAAGCTTTGATAATTGCCAACGAGGACAACTTCACTCAGCAAGAATTAAATGAATTGCAGAAGCAAGAAGTGTGGATTCAAGACCAGCAGATTGCCATAGATTTAGCAAGAGAACAGGAGACAAAAAGCGCTCAACTCTCGTTAATATTGCGTCAGCTAGTGCGGCGCTTAGGCACAATACAACCGGAAACAGAAAACTGCATCCGTCAATTAGGCATAGAGGAATTAGAAGCACTAGGAGATGCCGCAATCGATTTCAACCATCCGTCAGATTTAACAGCATGGTTGCAGACTAATGCGATCTAGAATAACATCCTCAAACCGGAATTTTCTCACTCAATATTTAGATTATGAAAATTAGCAAAAAAAATTGGAAATACGTTTTTTTGCTGGGCCCCCTCCTCATCGCAGCGGGGGTAACAGCAGCACTTGTATCTGGAGTATGGGAACCCCTGACAGTCGGTTTAGTTATTGCCGGAGCAGTGACGATCGCACTTTGGCTGCTATATTTGAGTTACGAACAAAGCTTTTGGGGGCAGCGTTCCACGCAAGCCAGCACCAACGCCCTAGTTGCTACCCTCGCCGTATTTGTGATTCTCGGAGTAATTAACTTTATAGCCGTTCGCTATCCCGTCCGCATCGACTTAACCGAAAGCCAACAATTTACCCTCGCCCCCCAGACTCAACAAATACTGCGAAACCTGCAACAAACAGTCAAAGTTTGGGTATTTGACCCCACCCAAAATCCCCAAATTAAAGAATTGCTGCAAAGCTACAAACGCGAGGGAGGAGAAAAGTTCCAATTTGAGTTTGTTGACCCGCTAGCCCAACCGGGAAAAGCGCGAGAATTTAGCATTACCAGCATCGGAGAAGTTTACCTGCAATCAGGGGACAAAAAACAAGTTCTGCAAAAAGGTGGCACTGCTTTTGGTAGCGACCCCAATCAAGGTCTTTCAGAGATAAAACTGACCAATGGCTTAGAAGAAATTCTGAGCACTCGCGTTGCGACAGTTTACTTTTTGCAAGGCAAAGGAGCCCGCCCGCTAAAGGAAGGTCAAGGCGGAATTCAGCAAGCTGAAAAAGCTCTGAAAGATAAATACTACAATGCCCAAACGCTGAATTTGACCGAACGCAAAGAAGTGCCACAAGATGCAGATGCTTTAATCGTTCCGGGGCAGGACAAACCGTTTTCCGATACAGAAATTAAAGCACTAAAAGCTTATCTCGATCGCGGCGGCAGTTTATTGTTAATGGTAGACCCGGCAATTGATACGGGATTGGACAAACTGCTGCAAGAATGGGGGGTCAAACTAGACACCCGTTTGGCCATCGATGCTTCGGGTAGTGGTCAAAGATTTGGCCTCGGCCCTACGGTTCCCACAGTCAGGCGCTACGGCGAACATCCGATTACTCAAAGTTTTGGAACCGGCATTTCATTTTATCCGTTTGCGCGTGCTTTGGAAACCTCGCCCGTAGAAGGGATAGAGGAAAAACCTCTGATTTGGACGAGTCAAGAAAGTTGGGCGGAAAGCGATTTGACGACGAGGAAATTGGAGTTCGATCAAAAGACCGATCGACAAGGCCCGCTATTATTAGGTGTAGCTTTAGTTCGATCGTCCACTGACAGCACTCAGTTAAAGCCCTCACCTTCACCAACACCCGTAACGCCATCACCCCAAGCATCGCCGACAACTTCGCCATCGCCGACAACTTCACCGACAACTTCGCCATCACCGACAACATCACCATCACCGACAACTTCGCCATCACCGACAACTTCGCCATCGCCGACAACATCACCGACAACATCGCCATCACCGACAACATCGCCATCACCGACAACTTCACCATCGCCGACAACTTCACCGACAACTTCACCATCACCGACAACTTCACCATCACCGACAACTTCACCATCGCCGACAACTTCACCAACAGCTTCCCCAATAAGCTATTCGGTGATTGTCTCGCAAGAAGCTACGCCTCCAGCATTACCGACGACTTCGCCAACATCGGCAGCATCTCCCACAGCATCTCCTACAGAATATCCGGAAAGTTCGCCAACACCCACAGCATCTCCCACACCGACACCAGAAACATCTCCCACAGCATCTCCCGCAGCATCTCCCAGTCCAACAGCTACTCCTTCTACGCCTTCAGCTTCTGGAAAAACATCGCGAATGGTAGTAATTGGCACATCTCAATTTGTGACTAACGGTTGGTTTGACCAACAACTCAATAGCGACGTGTTTCTCAATTCAGTCAGTTGGTTGAGTAAACCAGACCAGCAAAGCTTTTCTATCAGTCCGAAAAAAGCTACCAACCGCCGCATTAACATGACGGCTATTCAAGTAGGATTGCTGGTTTTAGCTTGGCTAGTTTGGCCTTTACTCGGACTGGGAATTGGCGGCGCTATCTGGTGGAAGAGAAGATAAGTTAGTTCACTGTTGACTGTTGACTGTTGACTGTTGACTGTTGTCAGTGGACTGTTGACGGTTGTCAGTTCTTATTAATAACAGACTCCCCAATGCCCAATGCCCCATGCCTAATTCTCAGTTATTATGAAATTGCAGAAAAATACATTAGTATTGATAGCCGTCGCGTTGAGCATGACTGGGTTGGTTGCTTTGTTCGAGATGCAAGTATCTCCGAAACAGGAAGCCGCGAAGGAAGAAAAACAGAAAATTTTTGCTTTCAAGTCCGATCGCGTACAATTCTTTACAGTCAAAACTCCGGAAAATATATTGACTTTTGAGCGAGTTTATGCAACAAAAGGAGGCAAGTCTAGCTGGGAAATGAAATTGCCAGTGCAAGCACACGCAAGTCAAGCATCGGTGGATTTTTTGCTAGACAGGCTCGCAACAGGAAAGAGCGATCGCACGATTAATATTAGTGCTGCTCAACTGCCAGAATTCGGTCTCGACCAACCCCAAGCTACAGTCACAGTAAAACTGGACAACCAGGAAACTCACCGCCTAGTTTTAGGCAAAACAGACTTTAGCGGCCGCTTCTTGTACGCTCAAGCCAATCCGCCGGAAGCGCCCCCTCAAAATTCCGCCCAAAATTTGCCCGTGCTGCTAGTGCCTTTTGACTTTAAAAATGCCGTCCAGCGACCTTTGTCAGAGTGGAAAAAAGCAGAAGTACCCAAAACAGACAAACCGCAAAAACCATCTCCCACGCCAAGTCCTGAGAATAAATAGATGGCAGGTCTATCTGAGATGTTGCACATTCTCAATAAGCCTTTTATGAACAGGCAAGATGCCTGTGAAGCGAAGAGTGAATTTTCTTGTGGAACAGACCAGAAAGCCTCTTGCTGACAATGGTGCGCTCTGGGATAGAATTTAAAGAACAAATCCCAAAACCTGTTACATCCAACATTCCTCACCTAAAATACAGAAAAGTCTTAACTTAAACTGTATTTAAGTAGCGTGCATTACCCCCAGGAAAGGGCGAATATGTTTCAGACAGCACTCAACAAAGGTACGACAGCAACGGATACAGCGCTTGACGTTGAACTCCGCAAGGTCTTTAAGGTATTTAACGGCGAAACCGCAGTCCGCGGAGTAGACTTCAACATCCGCCAAGGAGAATTTTTTAGCATTCTCGGGCCTAGCGGCTGCGGCAAGACTACGACGCTGCGGTTAATCGCTGGGTTCGAGACTCCCTCGGCGGGCGAATTAATGATTCGCGGCCAGTCGATGACCAACACTCCAGCTTACCGCCGTCCGGTAAATACTGTGTTTCAAAGCTACGCTTTGTTCGGACACATGAATGTCTGGGACAATATCGCTTTTGGATTGCGGATAAAAAAGCTGGGGAAAGCGGAAATTGAAGAACGGGTACGGGAAGTTTTGGCATTGGTGAAAATGGAATCTTTCGCCAACAGGTTTCCCGGTCAAATGTCCGGCGGCCAGCAGCAGCGGGTGGCTTTGGCGAGAGCTCTGGTAAATCGACCGGCGGTTCTGCTGCTGGACGAACCTCTGGGTGCTCTGGATTTGAAGTTGCGGAAGCAGATGCAGTTGGAACTGTCGAATTTGCATCAAGAACTCGGTTTGACTTTTGTGATGGTGACTCACGACCAAGAAGAGGCGATGAGTCTGTCTGACCGGATTGCGGTGATGCACGAGGGCCGGATCGAGCAAATTGGCTCTCCTGAAGAAATTTATGAGTGTCCGCAGACGGCTTTTGTGGCGGATTTTATTGGCGATACGAATTTGTTTGCGGGTACGGTAGAATCGATCGACCGATCGACTATCACAGTTCGCACATCAGCCAATCTGAAAATAACCGTTCAGCAGTCGGATATGTGGAATGGTGTCACAGGCGACTCTGTTGTGGTCAGCGTTCGGCCGGAAAAAGTATATTTGAATCTCTACCAGCCGGAAGTGTCGGTCAACTGTTTTGAAGGGCGGCTCAAAAATACTATGTACATGGGCACGCACGTTCATTACGTGGTTGAGTTGGCGTCGGGCGATAAAATTACCGTGCGCCAGCCAAATACCGGTGGCTCTTTCCCTGATCCGCACACGCCGATTTATGCTTACTGGGGAACTACTGATTGTCTCGCTTTGACCGATCGAGCATAATTACGAAAGAAGTTCGCCAACGAACACGCGATCGAGATTTAACGGATGTCACGGAGGTCGGGAAGTTCGGCAACGAACAGTGTACGGGATTTAACCGATTTAACAGATGGATGTTGCAGGGAAGTTCGGCAACGAACAGTGTAGGGATTTAACGGATTTAATCGAATTTCCCAATCCCTAATTCCCCAATCTAAAATCTAAAATCTAAAATCTAAAATCGAATTTCCCAATCCCCAATTCCCCAATCTAAAATCTAAAATCTAAAATCTAAAATCGAACTGTGCCTCCGACTAACTTACCAATTTCCAGGATTTTTCCGGCTAATTCTACACGCCGTCAGTTCCTAAAAAATTCGGCGGCGACAATTTCCGGGTTAGCTGTTTCTAGTTGCGGCTGGCGACTTGCAGACGTACAATCTGCTCCTCCCGTCAAAGGTTCTGCCGACCAACTTTTCATCTATACTTGGGCAGGCTATACCGATAACGCTTTGCTCGATCGCTTTGCCCAAAAAACCGGCATTCGCGTAGTGGCCGACGTGTTTAGTTCCAACGAAGAGATGCTGGCGAGAGTTCAAGCCGGTGGCGCCCGCGCCTACAGCATCATTTACCCGTCTGACTACATGGTGGTTCAAATGACGGAACTCGGGCTGTTGAGCCCATTAGACCACTCGATTTTGGGCGGGCTCGATAGGCTCAAAAAACAGTTTCAAAACCCTGTCTATGACCCAGGAAACCGCTACAGCGTCCCTTTGAGTTGGGGAACCACAGGCTTGATTTACAACACCGAACAACTCAAAGAAGCTCCTGAAGATTGGAACTATTTGTGGGAACACAAAAAGGAGTTAGCAAAGCGAATGACGCTGGCCAGTGATGTCCGAGAAGTCATGGGCGCTGCGTTGCGGATGCTGGGTTATTCTCTGAATTCTACGAACCAAGAGCAAGTGAAAAAAGCTTACGAAAAGTTGGTGGAACTCAAACCGGCGATCGCATCTTTTACTACTGATGCTTGGCGGCCTCAAATGCTGACGGGGGATTTGAAGGTAGCTATGTGTTATTCTTCTGATGCTAATGAAGTAATTTCAGATAACGATAAATTGAAGTATGTCGTCCCCAAAAGCGGTTCTTCTCTGTGGACTGACACTTTAGTAATTCCTAAAGGTTCTCCCAATCCCGAAGCAGCTTATAAATGGATTAACTTTCTGCTGCAAGGCGATGTCGCTGCTTCTTTAGTAGAGCGGCTCAGTTTTTCAACTCCTTCGGAAGATGCTTTTAGTTTGTTGACGCCGGAACTCCGCGAAAATGAGCTTCTTTTCCCTTCGGAAGCTGTTTTGAAAAATTGCGAAGGTGTGGCTCCGGTAGGGAAATTTATGGAAGTGTACGATCGCTATTGGACTCAATTAACCAGCGGCTAATCATCAAACCTAGGGCGGGTTTTACACACAATGTCTGATTCTCACCCAATATTTACATAAACCCGCCCCCGTACAGCCGATCGCCTACTATATCCGTATTATATCCGCGTTAATCCGCGTTCATCAGCGGTTAAAAACTCAAAAAAATTGATTTATGGCTGTTTCAACTAGAACTCCCCCTCCTATTCCTCCCAATTCTCCCTTGAAGGCTGAAACTGTTTCCCCGTGGTCGGCGTGGACAGGCCCGCTGGCATTGCTCGGCCCTTCTGGCTTGTTGCTGCTTTTATTATTAGTTATACCAACTCTGGTGATTTTTCAGCTTAGTTTGGTGCCGAATATTAAGCCGGGAGATTTGGTGAATCCTTCGGGAATCGCCAACTACCTGCGAGTGTTTGAGCCGCTGAATTTACAGGTGATGGGTCGATCGCTCTTTTTCGCAACGGGGACTACTATTCTGTGTTTGCTGCTGGGATTTCCCGTCGCTTACTGGATCGCCCTCAATGTCTCGAAAAAGTGGCGTAATTTAACTTTGTTAGGCTTTGTTTTGCCGCTGTGGACTTCTTCGCTGTTGCGATCGTATGCTTGGATTACAATTCTGCGTCCTACAGGGGTTCTCAACTCGCTGCTGGCACTTGTAGGCATTCCTCCTCTGGAATTGCTCAATCAAAGTTCCGCAGTTTTAATCGGCATGGCTTACAGTTATTTGCCTTATATCGTGACAATTCTCTACGCTTCTTTGGAAAAGTTAGACCGCAGGTTGCTAGAAGCATCTCAGGATTTGGGCGCCAATCCAGTAGAAACTTTCTGGAAAGTGACAGTACCTCAGACGATGCCGGGAATTGCTGCGGGTTCTTTGCTAGTATTTATTAGCTGTTTGGGCGATTTTGTCGATCCGGAGTTGCTGGGTGGAGCTTCTAGTATGACGGCGGCTCGTTTAATTTACAATCAGTTTTTGGGGGCAACTCAAAATTGGGGGCTGGGTTCGGCTCTGAGTATGGTATTAATCTTTGCAGTGAGTATCGGAATTGCCCTTTTGCTCAAATATGGCGATCGTAATGCAATTTAGGAGGAAGAAGGAAGAAGGAAGAAGGAGGAAGGAAGAAGGAAGAAGGAAGAAGGAAGAAGGAAGAAAACAATCCTAACCAATTACCAATTACCCATTACCCATTACCGATTACCGAGACATGGAAAATACCACCGAAAATCCACAGGAGGAAATACAAGCCGATATGTACTTAAAACCTAAATTTAAGATTTCTTGGCAGGTGATATTTGCCGTTGTGATGTTTTTTTATATGTACCTGCCCATCTTGGTACTCACCTTTTACAGCTTTAACAAATCGCGTTTTAGCGCCGGCTGGGAAGGATTTACTTTAGATTGGTACGTTAAATTATTTAGCGATACGCGGATTTTAATTGCCCTGAGAAACAGCTTAACAGTGGCTGTTTGTGCAGTTGCAATCTCGGCTGTACTCGGCACTTTAATGGCCGTTGGTTTAGCCCGCTACCGCTTTCCTGGCAAGAATTTATATCAGGGAGTTTCCTACTTGCCGATTATTATTCCAGATATTGCGACCGCAGTTGCTACTCTGGTATTTTTAGCGGCGCTGGCTATTCCTCTGAGTTTGTGGACAATTGTCGCCGCTCACGTTGTGTTTTGTCTGGCTTACATCGCTCTAGCTGTTTCTACTAGATTGGCTGATTTAAACCCGTATTTAGAAGAGGCTGCCTTGGATTTGGGCGCAACGCCTGTTGAGGCTTTTATTCAGGTTTTGCTCCCTCAATTAATACCCGGAATAGTTTCGGGTTGTCTGCTGTCTTTTGTCCTCAGCATGGACGATTTTTTGATTGCGAGTTTTACAGCAGGTAGCGGGACTACAACTCTGCCGATGGAAATTTTTAGCCGGATTCGGACTGGGGTGAAACCGGATATTAATGCTCTGAGCGTGCTGTTGATAGTAGGTTCGGGAGGATTGGCATTTTTAGCGGAATATTTGCGCGGCCGGGGCGAGCAAAAACGGGCTCATTAGTCATTAGTCATTGGTGATTAGTCACCAAAAAACCCGGTTTCGTTAAGAAACCGGGTTTATGAAGCGGTGTGGTGCCAAGTACGAACCCTACAAAAGTTCTGCGTGTAGGACCCAATTGCTGCTACTTGGCTGGTAATTTCACTTTAGTAGCCAAACCTAGTGCTTCCAAAACTTGAATTGTCATCCAAGTGAAGTCAATTTCCCACTTTTCCATCCCGTGACGCGCCGAGTATTGATAAGCATGGTGGTTGTTGTGCCAGCCTTCACCGTAAGTCAGGACAGCCACCCACCAACAGTTAGTAGAACTATCGTTTGTTTCGTAGGTGCGGTAGCCAAATTTGTGAGTGGCGCTGTTAACAAACCAGGTGCAGTGATACACCAAAACTAAGCGTACAAAAATTACCCAGACTACAAACGGCCAGCCTGCGGCTAAGTAAAGCAAGACGCCAAAGACGATTTGCATCGGGAGAAAGTAGTTTTGCAAAAACTGGTAAAACGGGTCGCTCGAAATGTCTTTTGTGCAGCGGGCAATTTCAGCGTGAGCTGGACCTTTATATAGCATCCAGCCGATGTGACTCCACCAAAAACCCTTTTGGGCATTGTGAGGGTCGAGCGCATTTTGGTCAGAGTTGGTGTGGTGCAATCGGTGCAGCCCAACCCAATCAATTATTCCTCCTTGACAGGCAAGGGCTCCGCAAAATGCTAGAAAGTATTCTACGAATTTTGGTGTCTGAAAACTGCGGTGGGTGAGCATACGATGCCATCCCAGAGTTATTCCCAAACCGCCGGTTATCCAGTGCATGAATACTGTTAAACCAACTGCTGTCCAATTGAAGTTACTGGGTAGCAGTGCGAACAAAGCGCCGATATGAAGTCCTGCTAAACTAATAACGTGCTTCCAATTGTATTGGAGTTTTTCTTGCGTTGCAATTGTCATTCTCTTTTTGATTTCTGATGAGATGCCGAGCTAGATTCACGCATAATAGTTGGGATTGAGCAGTGAACTTTTTTGCTGCACTCTTGCCCAAACTAATAAAGAATCAATGATAGATTTGGGATTAGGATTGAAAAAGATTTACGGTTGTATTTTGAAAATAAAAAATTTGGCTGCCAAACAAATTTTTTTCTTCCCAATTATATTATAACTGATTCTGGTTTTGGTTGGGTCGATCGCACCAGAGGATTCGAGCTTACTTCAACCCAACCTATACCGATCGCAAAAACAGGATTAGTCATTGGTCACGAGCCATTAGTCAAGAACAGATGACCGATCACCAATAACTAATTGCCGATCGCTATTTTTCTGCTAATTTCACTTTGGTTGCCAAACCCAGCGATTGCAGCAATTGAATTGTCATCCAGGTGAAGTCGATTTCCCACCATTGCAGGCCGTGGCGAGCCGAGTATTGAAAGGCGTGGTGGTTGTTGTGCCAGCCTTCGCCGTAGGTGAGCAGAGCCACCCACCAACAGTTCGTCGATCGATCGCCCGACTCGTAGGTGCGGTAGCCGAATTTGTGGGTAGCGCTGTTAACCAGCCAAGTGCAGTGGAACACCACCACGATCCGCATAAACACGCCCCAAACCACGAAAGACCAGCCGCCTAATAAATAAAGCAACACACCGAACACAACTTGGATGGGGATAAAATATGCTTGGAGAAACTTGTATACTGGGTCGTCGCCGATGTCTTTAGTAAAGCGGGGGATTTCAACTCTGATCGGGAGATCCGAGAGCATCCAGCCCATGTGGCTCCACCAGAAGCCTTGATTGGAATCGTGGGGATCTGTTCCGGTGTCGGAATGTATGTGGTGTAACCGGTGCATTCCTACCCAGTCGATCGGGCCACCTTCACAGGAAAGAGTACCGCAAATAACTAGAAAATACTCTAGCCATTTAGGTGTTTGAAAACTGCGGTGGGTGACGAGGCGGTGAAATCCGAGAGTAATTCCTAAACCACCTGTTACCCAATGCAGGAATACTGCTAGCCCGACCGCAGACCAGCTAAAATTACCCGGCAGCAAAGCAAATAAAGCACCGATGTGCAGAAAGGCCATAAAGCCTACGACAGGCCAATCAGGAGAAGTTTTTTTGGAAGTTGCAATCGTCATGAATATATTGTGTTTACAAACTAGGGGCCGCATCTACGCCATAATGAACAGCGCGCACGCAAAGGGTGAGCGAGGTATAGATGAATAGCGTTTCACGGCTACAGGAAGCAGAACAGGCACTCTTTCAGATTTTTTCTGGTATTGACACTACAGTCAAGCAAAATCTTCAACGAGTCTTAAAAGCTTTTCGCAGCCACCGGGTTGGAGTCCACCATTTTGCAGGGGTTACGGGTTACGGCCACGACGATTTGGGTCGGGAGACTTTGGACGGGGTGTTTGCCGAAGTAGTAGGGGCAGAGGCCGCGGCTGTCCGGGTACAGTTTGTTTCGGGCACTCACGCGATCGCCTGTGCTCTTTTTGGCATCCTGCGTCCTGGTGACGAAATGTTGGCAGTGGCTGGTTCTCCCTACGATACTTTAGAAGAAGTGATCGGCTTGCGGGGGCAAGGTCAAGGTTCACTTGTTGAGTTTGGCATTAGTTACCGTGAGTTGCCTCTAACTCGCGAAGGAAGTTTGGATTGGCAGGCACTGAGCTCTACTATTTCAGCAAAGACTCGCCTGGTTTTTATCCAGCGCTCTTGCGGCTATTCTTGGCGGTCGAGTTTGTCTATTTCTGAGATTGAAAAAATCGTCGCCATAGTCAAACATCAGAATCCTAGCACAATTTGCTTTGTTGATAATTGTTACGGGGAGTTTGTTGATGATTGCGAACCTACTGCTGTGGGTGCGGATCTGATGGCTGGTTCTTTAATCAAAAATCCGGGGGGTACGATCGTCCCTGCTGGAGGTTACGTAGCCGGCAGGGCGGATCTGGTGGAAGCCGCAACTTGTCGCTTGACAGCGCCGGGAATCGGCAGCAGCGGCGGCGCAACTTTTGATTTGAATCGACTGCTGTTTCAGGGTTTATTTATGGCTCCCGGTTTTGTGGGGGAGGCGATGAAGGGAAATCATTTAACGGCTTATGTTTTTTATAAGTTGGGTTATCGAGTGAATCCTATGCCTTTGGCTAGAAGACGAGATGTGATTCAGGCAATCGAATTCGGTTCTGCTGATAAATTAGTAGCTTTTTGTAAGGCTGTTCAGCAAAATTCTCCCGTGGGCTCTTATTTAGACCCTATCCCAGCTCCGATGCACGGATATGAAAGTCAGTTGGTGATGGCTGGGGGTACTTTTATTGATGGGAGTACGTCGGAGTTTTCGGCTGACGGGCCTCTGCGGGAGCCTTACGTGGCTTTTTGTCAGGGGGGGACTCATTGGACTCATGTATCGATCGCCCTTGAGGCTGCGATCGAGGGTGTGGGCCCAGCTAAGTAAGTTTGTAGTGAGGACTTCTGTCTTCTCTGTGGCTGATAGTCAATAAGGACTCAAGTCTTTACTACAAACAATTTTTGTAAACAATAATCAGACCGACAATAAATCCGATGATTGTTCCGAAGCCGATAATAAAGCCGATCGGGGTGCCATTTCCCCCATCAGCTTTTTCAATTTCTGCCAATTCTGCTAAAGTTAAAACTTTGACATCATCGGGCAAATTCATTCAGCATTGCTGAGTGCTTGAATATCGCTGTTCATAATCACATTTACATGGCGCGTAATTTTGTCAATTTCCCAATCCCACCACCGAATTTCTAATAGTTTGGCAACTTCATCATCGCTAAAACGCTGTTTAATTGGATGTGCGGGGTTTCCACCTACAACGGTGTAAGCGGGAATGTCTTTTACTACAACGGATTTTGCGGCAATAACGGCACCGTCGCCAACTTTTACTCCTGGCATAATCAAGGATTCATAGCCGAGCCACACATCATTGCCAATTACGGTATCGCCTTTACTTGGCAGTTCCATTAATAAATTCATGGCTGTTTCCCAACCATTTCCAAAGATGGGAAAAGGATAAGTTGAAATGCCGTCTAGTTTATGATTTGCACCGTTCATAATGAATTTGACGTTGGTGGCGATCGCGCAAAATTTGCCAATAATTAATCGGTCGTTTCCGTAGTTATAAAGTACATTTTTTTCAAAATTTTCTGGCTCTATTGGATCGTCGTAATATGAGTAATCGCCGACGATAATGTTGGGAGATTTAATAAAGTTTTTGATGAAGCATACCCGCCGCTGATCGACCATCGGATAAGGTCGGTTTGGATCGGGCCCTATTTCTGTCATAAGTTTCAAGCCTTATTCGTTAAGCTGCTGGATTGATGTACTGTTAATTACAGTTAGATTTGCTTCTGCTTCATTAACATAGAGTAATAAGGTTTGTCAAGGGGTGGGCGAGAAATTTTGGTCGATCGCCCTGCAAGAAATGAGACAAAATGGTAAAAGCCAACATCCATCCGTGTTGCGAAACGGTTAAAAATCCCAAATTAATATTAAAGAAGCGATCGCAGTGAGATAATTTATGAGAGTACGAACCTACTTCATCGGTGATACCCAACAAATTGTAAAACTGTTTTACGACACCGTACCATTGCAAGATGCGATAGCCAAATACACAGCCGTGGAACCCCATTCTACTCTGGTGAAAATTGCCCGCGGCTTGGGAATTTGCCTGGGAGATTAACACAGAAGTTACCCAAATTGTACCTTAAAAAAGGTTCGTAGTTGCGCTTGGGCGCTCCGGAGTACCCAAGCGCAACTACAAACCTACTTCTCTAGCAATTACCGCAGCAGCAATGAGGCGATCGCATTCAATAATTCCTGGCATTCGTCCGCAGCTAACAAGTCATCAGAATTACGAACCAGACAGTTATAAATATAATGCGCTGCTTGAATTTGCTCCGGCACTTTGTAGCCTTCCCAAACTTCCTTATTGGGAATAATAAACAGCAAACTTGCTAGCATCTTTTTTTGAAGGATTAGAGAATTAGGGTGAGATTCAAACAGCACCTCGGTTGAACCCGATAAAAATCGGCGGATCTCAAACCCCGTAGAATTTATTTGCTCCTTTAAAGCTTGTAAAAAAATATATTGATAAACTGTAATTAAGCTATAATTTTCTAAGAGAGTCTCAGCGAGTTGCTCTTGAAAAAAATCGATATCTTCACTTTGGCAGTAAAGCATATCTGGCAAAGGCAAAGCCAAAACTTCGGGATGATTGACTCGACCCCAAATGTGGGTGAGAACGTGGTCTCTACTTAAAGTCCGAAAGTCCATACTTTTAGAGCCTGCAGTTAACTTATGAAAAAAAAAGGAAAGATTGAATGATTTTCAACCTAACAGATTAATTTCCCCCACACCTTCCCCTTCCACCTCTTTTAAATTACTTGTAGCTCATTTAGCAGAGTCGGGAAATCACCCGATCGGATTATCTTTGAGAGTGAGGGCGATCGAGGCCTACAATCTAATTAACACCGGAGACTATTTATGAGAGTACGAACCTACGAAATCGGTGATACCCAACAAATTGTAAAACTGTTTTACGACACCGTACACGAAGTAAACATCCGCGATTACACACAAGCACAAGTAGATGCTTGGGCACCAGCAGATATGGATATCGAAAGTTGGACTAAAAGTTTAAGCAGTAAATTTACTTTTGTAGCAGAAGAGGGTGATAAAATTGCAGGTTTTGGGGAATTAGAAGCAAGTGGCCATATCGATCGCTTTTACTGTCATCAAGATTTTCAAAGACAAGGAGTTGGCAGGCTAATTTTAAAACAAATTGAGTCAAAAGCCAAAGACTTAGGAATTAACAAGTTGTTTACCGAAGCCAGCATTACAGCTCGACCTTTTTTTGAAAGCCAGGGATTTATGGTGATTACAAAACAAGAAGTAGAACGGAGAGGACAAAAATTCATCAACTTTTCAATGGAAAAAAATATATAAACAACGATTTGTGTAAAATTAGATCGAAGAGTTTTACGGAGGAGTTGCGATGGTGACGGAAGCTACAAATGTGCTGGGCGGAAAGTTAGAGAATTGCTGCACTTCGCCAATGACGGGGTATTATCGGGACGGCAAATGCAATACAGGTGGTGGCGACTTTGGGGCTCACACTGTTTGTGCTCAACTGACAGAAGAGTTTTTGCAATTCACTAAATCGAACGGAAATGATTTGAGCACTCCGGTTCCCGAATTTAACTTTCCCGGTTTGAAGCCTGGGGATTGCTGGTGCTTGTGTGCGTCTAGGTGGAAGGAAGCAATGGATGCGGGAGTTGCGCCGCCTGTGGTTTTGGCTGCGACTCACGCCTTGACTGTGGAATACGTTTCTCTGGATGAATTGAAGCAGCACGCTGCTGATTTGTAGGAGGATGTTGGTGTGCGATCGCTTTTAGTCAATAAGGGCGATCGGGTTTTTCTGATGAATAGCAAATTTATCCTTCCTAACTGAAATATTTAAGTGCGATCGGGCGTCACTGTAAAGTTTTATGGTTGAGCTTGTGGTTCCCACTTACAGATAGACTCTGGTTTGAGAGGGCAAGTTTTGGGAGCGATGGGATTTCCGCTGAGGTTGAGTTCAGTCAGTTTATGGAAAGATGCTAGCGGTTCGATGTCGCCGATTTGATTGTTTTCGAGTGAGAGCAAAGTCAGCTTAGTCAAGGATGCTAGCGGTTTGATATCAACGATTTGATTGTTGTTGAGCCAGAGAATCTCCAGTTTAGTCAAAAATTCTAGGGGTTTCAGATTAGCGATCTCATTCTTGTTAAGTGATAGCCCTTCCAGGTTAGGAATGAAAATTTAATAACATTAGCGTCTGCTAAATAGTCGGAACTGCACGATAATTCCATTTTGGTAGATATT
>NZ_JAUBQD010000132.1:0-4406 GCF_036701085.1 Microcoleus sp. Pol7_A1 | reverse complement strand
TGTTGATGGTGAAGGATGCGATCGACCCGTCGGGGTCGCTTCCTCCAAGTCCTGCGATCGCCACAGCGCTGCTGGGGCCGATCTCAAGGTTGACGTTGTTAGCTACGGGCGGTTGGTTTGGCACCGGCAGCAGCGCCGATACAGTAGCGCTGGCGGGGCTGGTGGCACCCTGGTTGTCTGTAGCGCTGTAGGTGAAATTTGCTGTTGTAAAGTTGGCTGTCGATTGGAAAAATAATTGGTTAATGTCAGCAGGTGTCAGAATTTGACCGGCGGTGACAATCGTGCCGCCTGTAGCGGGATTGCCTAAAAATATCAGCCCTTCATTTGCTGGTGGGACGGTGTTGATGGTGAAGGATGCGATCGACCCGTCGGGGTCGCTTCCTCCAAGTCCTGCGATCGCCACAGCGCTGCTGGGGGCGATTTCGAGGTTGACGTTGCTAGCTATCGGTGGTTGGTTGGCGGGAGTGGGAGTCGGAGTCGGTGCGGGAGTTGGAGTCGGAGTCGGGGCAGAGGCGATGCTGGTAGTAACAGTTGCGCCGGGCTCGCTGCCGTTATTGTTGCCGGGATTCGGGTCATTCGTGGTTGAGGCACCTCTTGCCGTGTTGCTGACAGGGCCGGTCGCCGGGACTGGGAAAGTGACTCTCCGGCTGACCGTAACGCCGTCAGCTAAGCTGGCAATGGGCGGAAAGCTGACAATGCCTGTGGCTGGGTCGTAAATACCGCCGTTGGATGCTGTAACGCCGGTTAAACCGGGAACGATGCTGTCTGTAAGGGTGATGTTGGTAGCCGGACTCGGCCCACTGTTAGTTGCCGTAATTGTGTAGGTGACAGTCGATCCCGCAGTCGCAGTAAGGGGTCCGGTTTTGAGCGTCACTACATCGGCGCTATCGGCGATCGTGGTGGTGACTCGCGCTTGGGGGCTGCTGCCGTTGTTGTTGGCAGGATTGGGGTCTGGGCTAGTTGAGGTACTGCTAGCTGTGTTGGCGATGGGGCCGCCGGTGACGGGAACTGCGAAACTAACTGTTCTGTTGGCGCTGGCTGCGCTGGCTAGGGATGCGATCGCCGTCCAAGTCACAATACCTGTAGTTGCGTTGTAACTTCCGCCCTCCGAGACGCTGACTCCTGTTAAGCCCGGAACAATGGTGTCGGCGATCGCCACATTGGTTGCCGGACTCGGCCCACTGTTAGTGGCAGTAATTGTGTAGGTCACTGTCGAGCCTGCCGCCGCAGTAGCGGGCCCGGTTTTGACAGTCTCTACATCGGCACTCTGGGTGATAGCAGTGGTAACTCGCGCTTGGGGGCTGCTGCCGTTGTTGTTGGCAGGATTGGGGTCTGGACTCGTTGAGGTGCTGCTAGCAGTGTTGGCGATCGGGCCGCCGATGACGGGAACTGCGAAACTGACGGTTCTGTTGGCGGTGGCTGCGCTGGCTAGGGATACGATCGCCGGCCAAGTCACTATACCTGTAGTTGCGTTGTAAGTTCCGTTGTCCGATGGGCTGACTCCTATTAAACCAGGAACAATGGTGTCGGCGATCGCCACATTGGTTGCCGCACTCGGCCCACTGTTAGTGGCAGTAATTGTGTAGGTCACTGTCGAGCCTGCCGCCGCAGTAACGGGCCCGGTTTTGAGCGTCACTACATCGGCAATATCGTTCGTGATAGTGGTGGTGACTCTCGCCTCCGGGCTGCTGCCGCTGTTGTTGGCGGGTACGGGATCGATCGTGTTGCTGCTGCTGAATACACTGTTTGTAATAGCGCCGATCGTAGTTGGGGCGGTAACGGTGACAGTACGGGTGACACTGGCCCCAACAGGTAAATTCGGAATAGTTTGCCAGGTGACCAGTCTCGTTGTCGGATTGAAAGTGCCGCCGCTGTCAGCACTTTCAAATACTGCCCCTCGGGGCAGTTGGTCTTCAACCAGCACGTTTTCTGCCGGGTTGGGACCATTATTTACTGTCGTAATTGTGTAAGTAATGGTGCTGCCCAGTGCCGCAGCGGGCGGGCCTTTTTTCGTTGTCGCAACATCTGCTGTAGTCAGCGGCACGTCTATAGTTTGGATAGACAAAGTGCGAACGTCGTGAATATTTGTTGCGTCTCCCGTTGAACCAGCAAAACCAAATTTGAATGTTGGCGGGATTGGCCCGTTTATTGCCTCTAAATCGCCAATGTCGATAATAGTCTCGCCCACATCTGTAAACGAACCATCATTGTCGAGATCGAAGCTAACAGTAAGCTGACGACTGTTAGGCGTTCCAGAAGTGGGAGGTTCCAAAATAACTTGAACTCTTCTTCTGGCTGGTTCGCGAGTAGTAGTAATGGCGTTGATCGGCGGAATTACGGAATTGGGAATATTATCTATTCCCCCCGGCAAATAGTTAGAAGTTAAAAACTGATATTGCGTATCTTCGCTACCTCGAAGTGTTATCGAATCTGGTCTAATCCCCCCCGGAATTCCGCCTACACGCCCAGAAGTTGTAGTTGAGAAATTTCCGAATTCATCCAATCCAATTCCTAAATAACCTCCCCGTAAACCGGACTGATTTGTATCTGTATTTTGGGCGTAGCCGAGAGAACCTCCATAACCTCCAGCTTGTGTTGGCGTCACAGTACCGTCAATTAAAAAGAAACTTATGCCGTCCCCTGTCAAATTACTGGGTAAATTCGGACGTGCAGTGCCGTTGTAGGCAAATATATCGAAGACAATTTTAAGGCCGCTGCTGGCTGGTACTGGACTGTTATAGATGGCAAAAGTAGATTGGTCAAAACTTCTTGAAGTTAATCTCAAAGCCCCGCTGCCGGGCTGGTCGATATTCAAACCCGGAAAACTCTCCGTTCCGGTTCCTGCTGTTAAAGCTGGAGCGTCTGACGTGCCGGTGACCCCAGATATCCAAGGCCCTATTAGACTTGCATCTTGAAAAGTTTCGTCAACTAAAGTAATTAGGACAGCGCTGTAAGTTTCCTGCGTTTTTGTTTCAAAGGCTATTGCCGTTTTTACTCGTCCTGCTGTAACATTTAATTGCCAGTTTCCTCCTAATTTTGCACTGCCAATTAAATTGTTAGAAGCGGCTATATTTGCGCCTGTTAATTCTCTCAGCTTCCGCACGAAAGCAATCCCTGATTTTCCAGCCCCAACCCTGCAAGCTAATAATAAAATATCGGCTTTTTTGTGGAAGGCTTTTCGCCACTGCTGCAAATGCCGATCGTACTTTAGTAAGTTTTCATCCTTTAGTAAAGTTGACCCCAATTGCACGGAAGCTTCATTGCCGTGAGCCACTATCTGAAGGCTGGCAATTAAGCTGCGTTTAGCTAGAATCTCGGTAATTTGTTCTACTCCGTCCCGAGTTTTATCGAGGACAATTATCTCTGTCCCCGGTTTGACTCCGCTGGCAAGATGCTGATAATTCTCTACCCTCGGGTCGATGCAAACTAAATGTTTTTTATGCTCGGTATTGACGCTAAGACTCGCTTTTGTTAAACAGTAAATATCGAGCGCCGGATCGCCCGCTAATGGCTCTCCAATCACAGGAGTTTTTATGCAGTCTTTGTCGCGGCGATCCCAACTTAATTTTTGAATTTGGGAAGAGTAGTTGCACCATAATTTCTTCATGAGTTAGATAGCTCCTTGACCTGTTAATTGTCAACCTTCAGCGCCAGATATTATTGTTAATTGCTAATCGGCAATTTTTAATTGCTAATTTCTCGGCTTCGCATAGTTAACAAATTCCATTTACTGCGATTTTTATTTGATCGGCATCTTCCCAAAGTAGCAGTTAGCGGCATTTACCTCGGAAATTAGGCATTTTTTTAGCCAAGTCAGACTGGGCTAAAAATTATTGTTTGATGCAAAAAAAGTGGCGCGATGTACGAAAATACGCCGTGGAGTGCAATATTTATTTGCAAAAACCAGTTGACAATTGTTTTTATTTGTAGTAATAACGGCTGGAACAGTCAGAATTTTATTAGGACTTGAGTCCAGATAACAAACCAATTTTATGGTAGTCAATCAGCCCAAGATCGCATAATATTTATCCGGTAAAATAACCGTTATAACTTTTGTAGTTATCAACTCCGTTTGTTGAGCTTTTTCAGAAACAAATCACTCGCTCAAAGCTGTTTCAGGGTAGTGAAAAAAGCGAACATTAAATAAATCACGAGCTTGATGTTATTTAATTAACAAATCTTCTCCTAACGCGGTTTATTTAACAAAGCGAGCGTGTATAATAGCGGCAAAAGCCAGCGCATTAAATGCGCTTTTATCCTGAGCGCGCCCCAGCCACAAAATCGAGAGAAGTGAGAGAATTATTAGCCCCAAAAACCTGAGCCAAAACATCCCCACTGCCAGCAAATTTCACTAAAAAGCCATTCGCAGTCGAGTTAATTTGCAACGCTTCAAAACTCAAACCCTC